>DAOLKI010000248.1:0-4555 GCA_035331665.1 Rhodocyclaceae bacterium | reverse complement strand
AGGGCTGGAACCTGCTGGCCGTCGAGCAGAACATCGACACCATGCTGGACGAGACCCGGGTGGGCACCCAGGTCTTCCTGCCGCAGGCGTTCGAAGGCTGGATGCCGGCCATGCTCCTGTCTTACGGGATACTGCTCGCCTGGTATATGCTGGTACGTTACAACGAATCCACCGAGAAATTCACCGTCCTCTGAGGAGTCATTGCATGACGAATGCAAACATGCGCAAGACCCTGCTGGCCGCCCTTGCGGCTGCGTTCCCGTTCGCGCTGCCACTCGCGGTGCCGTCGTCACCGTGGTTCGGCGGGGAAGCCATGGCCCAGACGAGCCAGTTGCAGCCAAAGGAGGGGGGGTACCGGAACCTGGTGGACACGGATTTCGTCAAGCCCTACGTGGAAATTCCGCCGCGCAAGGACGTGACCATCATCGATGCGCGTCCCGCCGCCCGCCAGTACGACCCCGGCCACATCCCGGGAGCCGTCAACATCCCTGATTCGCGGTTCGACCAGATGACGAACCTGCTGCCGGCCGACAAGGCGAAGCTCATCATCGTCTATTGCGGCGGCCTCGAATGTCCGTTGAGCCACAACGTGGCACACAAGCTGGAGAAGCTGGGATACACGAACATCAAGGTCTATCCGGAGGGCAATCCGGAGTGGGCGAAGCGGGGGCTGGCCCTGGCGGTGAGCACGGCCTACGTGAAGAAGCTCATTGACGACAAGGAGAAATTCATGCTCATCGACGCCCGGCCGAAGCGGGTATTCGACAAGGGCTACATCCCGGGGGCGGTCAACATCTCCGACACCGATTTCGACAAGAACGTGGACAAACTGCCGCCGGACAAGGCGACACTTCTCGTCTATTACTGCGGCGGGTGGGAATGCGTCCTGTCCGACAAGTCCGCCGAAAAGGCGCGGAAGCTCGGTTACACGAACGTGCGGGTGTACAACGCCGGCTATCCGGATTGGGCGAAGACCTATCCCGACCTCACCGCGGGCGGCGATGCGGCGCCGGCGGGGGCCGCCAAGGCCGTCGACATCGCCCCGGGGAAGGACAAGGGATCGATCGCCACAGCGTCCTTCGACAAGGTGGTAAAGGACAGTCCGGACGCCGTGATGCTCGTGGATGTGCGTGACGCCAAGGAATTCACCACCGGCACCATCAAGGGTGCGATCAACATCCCGATCAATGCGCTGGAGAAGCAGGTCGGCACGCTGCCCGCCGCCAAGCCGGTGATCTTCTTCTGCGGCACCGGCGCGCGGGCCGGCGAGGCATATGACACCGTGAAGCTGCTGCGTCCCGAGGTCCAGGCCTGGTTCGTGGACGCGGAAATGAAATTCCCGGGGGACGGCTCCTACGCCTATACCAAGGCCAAGTGAGCCGGATGCGGCCGGGGCGCCATGGCGCCCCGGCGGTGGTCAGTGGATGCTGTCCAGCCAGGTGGCAAGCCGCTCGGCCGCGGCCCGCCAGTGGCGTTCGAGCATCAGAAGGTGCCCGGTGCCCGGGACAACGGCCACCTCCGCCTGGCCGTTCCATCGCCGGGCGGTGAATTCCAGCAGGTGCGGCGGAAACAACGCGTCGTGTTCGCCGCCCATCACGAGAGCGGGAATGGCCGGCAACGGCGGCGGAAGGTACCACGCCTGGAAGGTCATGTCGGCGATGGCGCGCATCGATTCCGGCTGGATCAGGCGGGCGAGTTCCAACAGTTCGTTTTTCGGGGCGTCCGGCGCGAAATAGACGGATCGCATGACGTCGAGCGTCCGTTCCGAGAACTCTCCGGCCAGGGCTTTCGGCATCTCGGAATAGAAGGCCGGCCGCTTGAGGGCCAGGTCCACCGAGGCGCCCCACATGCCGAAGGGCGGCACGGGGGACAGCAGCGCCACCGCATGGGCGCCGGGGGCGAGTTCCGATTCGAGGTAGCGGGTCGCCACCGCGGTTCCCATGGAATGACCCACCAGTATGGGCGGCCTGTCCAGTTGGGCAGCCAGGGCGGCCACGTCCTCCGCGTAGTCGTCGAGGCCGAATTCATCCAGGCGATCGCGGCCCTCGCTGCCACCGTGGCCGGAAAGGTCGATGGCATAACTGTCGTGGCCATGGTTCTGGAAGAAGGGAAGGAAGTGCTCGGCCCAGCATCCTCCGTCGACATAACCCCCGTGGATGAAGATCAGCGGGGACCGTCCGGCGTTGCTGGCGGCGGGCAGATGGATGTGGTGGAGGCGTCGGTCGTGTTTCATGGACAAGGTTCCCCTTGCGCACTCCGCGACGTTCGGGTCGCGGCCCGGTGCCGGAATAGGCGACAATCGCTTTGATTGCCCGCGCGGTTCGCAGGCCTCGATTTTTCATTATAGACGCGCCTGTGGGTTGCGCCGGGCGTGGCGAACGAATTGGCGCGCGGTATCGAAGAAAAATTGGAGTGGAATATGAGGGTATTCATTACGGGCGGGACGGGATTCATCGGCCAGTGCCTGGTTCGTTCCATGGTGCGGAACGGGCACGAGGTCATCGTGCTGGTCAGAACGCCCGATTCGGCGGCCGCGCGCCTCGTGGCGGGCATGGGGGCGCGGCTGGCTCGCGGCGACGTCACGGATCGGGAATCCATGCGCGACGCCGTCACGGGCGTCGATGCCGTCGTCCACAACGCCGGCCATTACGAGTTCGGGCTCGACGCAGCCGCACGCCGGCGCATGGTGGGCACGAATATCGTCGGCACCGAGAACGTCCTCGGCCTGGCGCTGGAACTCCGCGTTCCACGTTCCGTACACGTCTCCAGCGTCGTGGCCCTGGGGGAAACCGGCCCCGAGCCCTGCGACGAGAGCTTCACCCGCCGGGCGCCGGTGCGCACCTGGTACGAGCAGACGAAGACCGAGGCGCACGCCCTGGCGGCGCGCTACGGGGATCGCGGCCTGCCGGTGGCGATCGTCTGTCCGAATGCCGTGATCGGCCCCAACGACCATTCGGTCTGGGGCTACTTCCTGCGCATGTACCTGAACCGGGTCATGCCGCCGGTATGCTGGTCGCCGGACCGCGTCATGTCGCTGGTGCCGGTGGAGGACCTGGCCGACGGGATGACCCTGGTGACGGAGAAGGGCCGGATGGGCGAGACCTACCTGCTGACCGGAGAGCCGCGCACGGTCCGCGAGACCGTCGAAACATGGAAACAGCGTCCCGGCGCCCACCACGTGCGCTTCTGGCTTCCGGCCGGGCTGATGGCCGCGGCCTGCTGGCCGCTGGAACCGCTGCTGAGGCTGGCCGGCATGCCGGCCTTCCTGTCCCGCGAGACGGTGCGCGCAGTGATGCACCTGAATTATTCTTCACGAAAGGCGCAGCAGGAGCTCGGGTGGGCCCACCGGTCGGCCGAGGCCATGTGGCTCGGTACCATCGATGCGGAAATGGCGCTGCTCGCCGCGCGGGGCAGGGCCGGTCTCGCGTCCCGGCTCAATCCGTTGCCGCCGGGCAGTTGAGCGAATCGAAGGACCCCGACCAACGAGGAGGAGAAGACCATGCACCCGATACCACGCAGCGCGACGGCCCTCGTCGCCTGGACTTTCGCCTGTGCCGCCCTGGCCGCCGCGGAACCCGGCCAGAGGGCGCCGGAATTCAAGGCCGCCAACCTGGCCGGCGAGCCGGTGAGCCTGGCCCAGTTCCGGGGGCGTACCGTGGTCCTCGAGTGGAACAATCCCAACTGCCCCTTCGTGCGCAAGCACTACGACTCCGGCAACATGCAGAAGCTGCAGCGCGAGAAGGGCGAGGTGGTCTGGCTGGCGCTGAATTCCACCCACCCCGACAGCGGCGATTTCATGAATGCCGCGGCCCTGGGCAAATGGCTGGCCGAAGGAAAGGCCGCCCCGTCCCATTACCTGCCGGATCCGGACGGCCGCATCGGCCGTGCCTACGGGGCCAAGACCACGCCCCACATGTACGTGATCGACGGGAATGGGATGCTCGTCTATGCCGGCGCCATCGACGACAAGCGCAGCACCAACGTCGCCGACGTGGCCGGGGCGAAGAACTACGTCGCGGCGGCGCTCGCGGCGCTTGCCACCGCGCGGCCGGTGGCCGACGCCAGCACCGCACCCTACGGCTGTTCGGTCAAGTACTGAGCCGGTCTTCGGCGCGCGGCGGAGACGCCGGCCGGCCTACGTGGCGCCGGGACGACGCGGCCGGTAAGCCGGATGGCATGTTCTGGTGGGCTGTTTCCCGCGCCTGCGCTCGCGCTGCGGAGAGGTGCTACTCGTTCGCGGCGGGCGTGGCGATCCCGCCGCTGCGCGGGTCAGCGCAGGTCCACCTGGATCCGCCAGGCCCGCGTCCGTCCGTCCGCGGAGGAGGGGGCCACCCATACCGCCGGCAGGGTGCGCGCAGGGCCCTTGCGGCCGTTGGCCGTGAGCCGGGTGGTCCATAGCGCGCCGCCGGTCCGTTCCGTGACGACCGGCGTCTGCCCCGGCTCCACCACATCCTCCGTCTCGAAGAACAGTTCCCCGCGCCGGCCCGCCGGCGGCGGCAGGTCCAACGTCACCTCCACGAAGTCGCCCCGGCGGCGCGCCGTGGCCCGGGAACCG
>DAOLKI010000247.1:2092-4573 GCA_035331665.1 Rhodocyclaceae bacterium | reverse complement strand
GGGTCACCCCGCCCAGACCGGCCCGCTGGCCCGGCAACCCGCCTTTGCGACGGCGGAATGGGCTGACCGGGCGTTCCTGGGACGCTGGCTCGCCCGCCTGGTGGAACTTGCCGAATTCGCGGCGGGTCCGGGGATATTCCCGGGCGGGCCGGGCCAGGTCGCCGCGGTGGCCGTGGCACCCGGTCGGGGGCGGGCGACGGTGGAGACGGCCCGCGGGCTCCTGATGCACGAGGTGACGCTGCGCGAGGGCCTGGTCCAGGACTATGTCATCGTGGCGCCCACGGAGTGGAACTTCCATCCCGGAGGGGCCCTGCAGGCCTGGCTCCTCGGGCGCGAGGCCGCGAGCGCCGAGGCCGTCCGCGGTTTCGTGGCCGATGCCATCGCGGCCCTGGACCCCTGCGTGGAGTGGGAACTGCTGGTCGCATGAAGGACCACCTTCTCCGCAAGGCCACGACCCGGATACGCCGGGTGGATCGCGGCAGGCCCATTTGCGCCTCGGAGGACGCGCAGCGGATGCGGAGACATCCCGGATACGGGGCGCCCATCCGATTGGCGATCCGCGCGCGACCCTCGCCTTCGATGGACCGCGATTCTCCGTGCCGCCGTGTCTCCACCGCGAGGTATCCAGGATGAGAATCCTTGTCCTCGGCATCGGCAACGGCCTGCTCGGCGACGAAGGGGCCGGCATCGCCGCCCTGCGTCGCCTGGAACAGCGGTCCGGCGATGCCCGTGACATGACCTTCGCCGATGGCGGTACCCTCGGCTTCTCGCTGGCCGGCCTCGTCGCCGATTGCGACGCGCTGCTCGTCTTCGACGCGGCCAACCTGGAGGCGCCGCCCGGCACCGTGGCCGCGTTCGAGGCGAGGGAAATGGACGCCTTCCTGGGCGCCCGGCGGGCCTGGAGCGTCCACGCGGCGGGACTCGCCGACCTGATGGCGGTGGCCGTCCTGGAAGGCATCTGGCCCATGCGGCGGGCCCTGGTCGGCGTTCAACCCGGGTCGGTGGGCTGGTCCGAGCGCCTGAGCCCCGCGGTGGAGGGGGCGCTCGCGGCCATGGCCGATCATGCCGGGCAGATTCTTGCCCGCTGGCGCCGGGAGGAAGCGTGACGCCCATGGTTCATCGAATGGACTGATGGGCCGATAAGGCGTTCCCATAGTTCGCGCCCTTTGACGCCGGTCAACCTGCGTCCGCCCGACGCCCCCAATACTGCGCCGGTTCGCCCCACCGGAGGACAAGAACATGAACGATACCGGACGCCCCACGGCGAGCCCCCCGGCCGACCATACGGTCGGTGAAGCGTTGCGCCAGCGTGGCGTCAGCCGGCGGGCCTTCCTGCAGTTCTGTGTCGCCACCACCTCGATGCTGGGCCTGCCTCTGGAGCGGGCCCATGCCGTCGCCGCCGCCATCGCCAATGCCCGCCGCCAGTCGGTGATCTGGCTCTCCTTCCAGGAATGCACGGGCTGCACCGAGTCCATCACCCGTTCGCATTCGCCTTCCCTGGAAAACCTGATCTTCGATCTGATCTCCCTCGACTACCACCACACGCTGCAGGCGGCCTCCGCCGACGCCGCCGAGGCGGCGCGCGAGGCGGCGATGCACGACAACGCGGGCAAGTTCCTGCTCGTGGTGGACGGATCGATTCCGCTGGCCAACCCGGGCTATTCGACCATCGCCGGCATCAGCAACCTGGACATGCTGAAGGAGACGGCTGCGCAGGCGGCCGCCATCGTCGCCGTCGGCACCTGCGCGGCCTACGGCGGGATTCCGAAGGCCAATCCGAATCCCACGGGGGCGGTCTCGGTGGCCGACATCGTCAAAGACAAGCCGGTGGTGAACATTCCCGGCTGTCCGCCGATTCCCGTGGTCATGACGGGCGTGCTGGCCCATTTCCTCACCTTCGGGGCCTTGCCCGAACTCGATGGCCAGGGCCGGCCGAAGATCTTCTACGCCGAGACCATCCACGACCGCTGCTACCGGCGGCCCTTCTACGACCAGGGCAAGTTCGCGGAGTCCTTCGACGACGCCGGCGCCCGGGACGGCTGGTGCCTGTTCAAGCTGGGCTGCAAGGGACCGGTGACCTACAACGCCTGCGCCACGACCAAGTGGAACGACGGAACCAGCTTTCCCATCCAGTCGGGCCACGGCTGCATCGGCTGTTCCGAGCCCAACTTCTGGGATGCCGGTCCCTTCTACAAAGCCCTGTCCCTGCCCGTGACGCCGCTCCAGTCCTCCATCGGCACGGCCGCGGCGGCCGGCGTCGCCTTGGGCGCCGCGGTGACCTTCCATAACCGCAGCGTGAAGGGCGGGGCCAAGGCCGCGCACCACACGCTGGAAGTGGCCGACCTGATGAAGGAGAAGCCATGAACGGCAGGACCATCTCCGCATCCCCCTTCCCGAGGAAGGGGGTGACGGCAGTTCGCTGGCGGTGCCAGCGCCATTACGGTGACTTGCTGCCTCCTTGGGGCGGCCCTGCGGAGGCAG
>DAOLKI010000247.1:0-1992 GCA_035331665.1 Rhodocyclaceae bacterium | reverse complement strand
GCGGCGAACCATCGTCACCCCCTCCCCGCGCGAGCGGGCCGGGGGGAGGAAAGCCCTATGAGCGCCAACTTCGACCGCGGCATCAACGCCTTCAAGGAAGTCATCGACACGCCCGTGGCGAGCTTCTTTTCCTCCTGCGTGCATTGCGGCCTCTGCGCCGAGGCCTGCCTCTTCTATACGGAGACCGGCGACCCGAAATACACGCCCATCCACAAGCTGGAGCCCCTGCGCCGCACCTGGCAGCGGGAATACACGCTGCTCGGCAAGCTGGGCGGCCTGCTCGGCCTGATCAAGCCGGTCACCGACGAGGAACTGGCCGAGTGGAGCACGCTCGTCTATGACAGCTGCACCCTGTGCGGCCGCTGTTCCATGGTCTGCCCGGTGGGCAACGACATCACGGTCATGATCCGCAAGATGCGCGAGGGCATGTCCGCCGCCGGCCATGCGCCGGAGGGCCTGGTCACGGCGACGCAGCGGTCCGTCACCAGCGGCAGCCCGGCCGGGGTCAAGTGGGTGACGGTGCAGGCCCAGATCAAGCGCGTGCAGAAGGAATTCGACATCGAGGTGCCGGTGAACAAGGAGGGCGCCGATTACCTGGTACTCATGTCCTCCTGGGAAATCCTGAACTACCCCGAATACCTGGGCGCCGTGGGCCGCATCCTGAACGCGGCCGGGGCCACCTGGACGCTGGCCGACGATGCCTACGAGGCCACCAACAGCGGCATCCAGATCGGCGCCTCGGACCTGGCGCGCGTGCTGGTGGGCCGCATCGTCGCGGCGGCGGAACGGCTGCAGGTGAAGTGCGTGATCAGCCCCGAGTGCGGCCACGCCTACACGGCGATCCGCTGGGAAGGCCCGAACCTGATGGGCCGGTCCTTCGGCTTCCAGGTCAAGCACATCCTGGAAGTGCTGGACGACCTGCGCAACGCCGGACGGCTCAAGCTGAAGGGCACCCTCGACGTGCCGCTGACCTACCACGATCCCTGCCAGATCTCCCGGCGCGGCGGCGTGTACCGGCAGCCGCGCACCCTGCTCAACGAGCTGGCGCCCCAGTTCCGCGAGATGAAGGATGCCGGCATCATGAACTGGTGCTGCGGGGGCGGCGGCGGCGTCTCGGCCAACGAGCGGGCCGAACACCTGCGCACCCTGGTCTTCAAGCGCAAGAAGGCGCAGATCGAGGAGACCGGCGTCAAGACCATGGTCACCGCGTGCGCCAACTGCCGCGTGGTCATGGAGGAGGCGATGGAGCACTACCACATGGACATCGAGATGCTGGGCCTCACCGAACTTGTGGCGGAGCATCTGGAAGAGAGCGCATCATGAACCAGCGCGTCATCGTTGACCCCGTCACCCGCATCGAGGGCCACCTGCGCATCGAGGCGGAGACCGACGCCGAGGGCCGCATCACCCGGGCTTCCAGCGCCGGCACCATGGTGCGCGGCCTGGAGATCATCCTGCGCGACCGGGACCCGCGCGATGCCTGGGCCTTCGCCCAGCGCATCTGCGGCGTGTGCACGCTGGTGCACGGCATCGCCTCCGTGCGCTCGGTGGAGCACGCCCTGGGCATCGCCATTCCGCGCAACGCCGAACTGATCCGCAACCTGATGATCGCGGCCCAGTACGTGCATGACCACGTGATGCACTTCTACCACCTGCACGCGCTGGACTGGGTGGACGTGGTGTCCGCCCTGAAGGCGGACCCGAAGCGGACCTCGGAACTGGCCCAAAGCCTTTCCGCCTACGCCAAGTCGTCCCCCGGTTATTTCGCCGACGTGCAGAAGAAGCTGAAGGGCTTCGTGGAGGCCGGCCAGTTGGGCATCTTCGCCAACGGGTACTGGGGACATCCGGCCTACCGCCTGCCCGCCGAGGCGAATCTGATGGCGGTGGCCCACTACCTGGACGCGCTGGCCTGGCAGCGCGACGTGGTGAAGCTGCACGCGGTTTTCGGCGGCAAGAATCCCCACCCCATGTTCCTGGTCGGCGGCGTGCCCT
>DAOLKI010000246.1:0-4573 GCA_035331665.1 Rhodocyclaceae bacterium | reverse complement strand
ACGGCTTCCAGACCATCCGCGCCCTGGGCATCCTGATGTCCATCCTGGGCACCATAGACCGGCCCGGCGGCTTCCGTCACAAGGTGCCTTTCCCGCGGCCGATCCCGCCCTGCGCCCGCCCGCCCAACGATCCCCGGGCGGTGCGCCCGAACACGCCGCTGGACGGCATGCCCCTGGGCTGGCCCGCCGACCCGGACGATCTGTTCGTCGACGCCCAGGGAAATCCGGTGCGCATCGACAAGGGCTTCTCATGGGAGTATCCGCTGTCGGTGCATGGGCTGATGCACAACGCCATCACCAATGCCTGGCGGGGGGACCCGTACCGCATCGACACGCTGCTGATCTTCATGGCCAACATGGCCTGGAACTCGACCATGAATGCCGTCGAGGTCCGGAAGATGCTGAACGACCGGGACGAGGACGGCGAATACCGGATTCCCTTCATCGTCGTCGCCGACGCCTTCCATTCGGAGATGACGGCCTTCGCCGACCTGATACTGCCGGACACCACCTACCTGGAACGGCACGACGTGATGTCCATCCTGGACCGTCCGATCTCGGAATTCGACGGCCCGGTGGATTCGGTACGGGTTCCCGTGGTTCCGCCCACCGGCGAGTGCAAGCCCTTCCAGGACGTGCTGCTCGAACTGGGATCGCGGTTGAAGCTGCCGGCATTCACGACGAAGGATGGGCAGCGCAAGTTCCGAGACTATCCCGATTTCATCGTCAATTTCGAGACGGAACCCGGGTCGGGCATCGGATTCCTGGCGGGCTGGCGGGGCAAGGGCGGCGAGAAATCCATGCGCGGCGAGCCAAACCCGAACCAGTGGGAAATGTACCAGAAGCACGATTGCGTCTTCCATTACGAACTGCCGAAGAGCTACCAGTACATGCGCAACTGGAACCGGGGTTATCTCGAATGGTCCCAGCGCAACCGCATCACGCGCTATGCCGAGCCGATCCCGATCCACATCTATTCGGAAGTCCTGATGCGCTTCCGCCAGGCCGCCCGCGGCAAAGGCCTCTCGCGCAAGCCGCCGGAGCACCTGAAGAAGCGGGTCGAGACCTATTTCGATCCGCTGCCCTTCTACTACGATCCGCTGGAGGCCCAGCTCACGGACCGCCAGAAGTATCCCCTCGCGGCGATCACCCAGCGTCCCATGGCCATGTATCACTCCTGGGATTCCCAGAACGCCTGGCTGCGCCAGATCCACGCCCACAACTACCTGTTCGTGAACAGCCATACGGCCCGCGTGGCGGGCATCGGGGACGGGGACTGGATCTGGGTGGAAAGCCAATGGGGACGCGTGCGCTGCATGGCGCGGCATTCCGAGGCGGTGGAGCCTGGCACCGTCTGGACCTGGAACGCGATCGGCAAGGCGAAAGGTGCCTGGAACCTCGCCCAGGACGCGAACGAATCGCAACGCGGGTTCCTGCTCAACCATCTGATCTCGGAGGAACTGCTCACCCGCGAGGGGGCCACCGTCTCCAACTCCGACCCCGTCACCGGCCAGGCGGCCTGGTACGACGTGCGGGTGCGCATCGTCAAGGCGGAGCCGGGCGAGCCGGAGGAGACCTCGCCGCAGTTCCCGGCTATGCAGCCGTACCCGGGCATGGCGGAGCGCAAGGGCATTCTCGCCTACCTGGGACGCAAGCTGGGCGGGGGCTCGCGATGACGCGGCTCGCCAATCTGGAACGCTCGCCATGACGCAGCTCGCGTTGGTCATCGACCTCAATGTCTGCGTCGGCTGCCATGCCTGCGTGACGAGCTGCAAGGAGTGGAACACGTCCGGAAGCGCGGGACCCATGTCCGACCTGAACCCCTACGGCAAGGATCCGACCGGCACCTTCTTCAACCGGGTGCAGACCTTCGAAGTGGGTGAGTTCCCGAACACCGAGACGGTGCATTTTCCGAAGTCCTGCCTGCATTGCGAGGATCCACCCTGCGTCCCGGTGTGCCCCACCGGCGCTTCCTACAAGCGCAAGGAGGACGGCATCGTCCTCGTCGACTACGACAAATGCATTGGATGCAAGTATTGCTCCTGGGCCTGCCCCTACGGCGTGCGCGAGTTCGACGAGGAGCAGAAGGTGATGAAGAAGTGCACCCTCTGCGTGGACCGGATATACGATCCCCGGTTGCCGGAAGCGGACCGCAAGCCGGCCTGCGTCAAGGCCTGCCCGCCGGGCGCCCGCCTGTTCGGCGACATCCACGACCCGGAATCCGCCGTGTCGAAGGCGATCCGGGAGGAGGGCGGGTATCCGTTGATGCCGGAGTGGGGCACGCACCCGTCCAACCATTACCTGCCGCGGCGCAAGACCCGCATCCGCATTCACGAGGACGAACTGGTCCGCGCCGACAATCCTTTGCGGGTCGACCGGCAACAGCCGGGGCCGTCGAAGGCGGAACCCACCATGGACGACTTTTCCTGGTGAGACCCGTGCGATTCCATTCTTGCCCTTCGTTTCCGATTGGCTCCGTCCGGGAATAATCGTGCATCCCGCTTTCTCCGTCATCTTCCTCACCACGTTGATCGGTGCCGGTCAGGGCCTGTTCCTGGCGTTGTTCACCGCCCAGACCTATGCGGCCTTCGACCTGCTGCCCGCCCAGACGGGGCCCGGGTTCTATGCGCCCGGGTCCGTGCTGGCCCTGGCCTTCCTGGCGGCGGGCCTGCTGGCATCGTTCTTCCACCTGGGGCGACCCGAGCGGGCCTGGCGTGCCGCGACCCAGTGGCGCACGTCCTGGCTTTCGCGGGAGGTCATCGCGCTGCCGGCGTTCATGGGCGCCGTGTTCCTGTACGGCCTGGTCCATTGGCTGGACTGGCGTCCCGTCCTCCTGGTGTTGCCGTCCGGGCTTCCGGTGGATCCGACGGCGATCCTGGGCGTTGCGGGGACGGTGCTGGCATTCCTGTTGTTCGTCTGCACGGGCATGGTCTACGCCTGCCTGCGCTTCCTGAGGGAATGGCATACGCCGCTGACCGTGATCAACTTCGTCCTGCTCGGCGGAGCCTCGGGTTTCACGCTGGCCGCGGGGCTGGCGGCGGTGACCGCGCCGGCCCTCGTTCCCTTCTTCGCGGGGTGGGCCGCCATCATCACCTTGCTCGGGCTCGTGGGGCGGGGCGCCTCCCTGTGGCGCAATCGCCGCCTGCGCCCGGGTTCCACCGCCCAGTCGGCCATCGGAATCAAGCATCCCCGCATCGTCCAGCGTTCCCAGGGCTTCATGGGGGGGTCCTTCAATACCCGGGAATTCTTTCATGGACGCAGCGCGGCATGGCTAAGGGGCGTCAAATGGGGATTTCTTCTCGCCGCCTTCGTGGCACCGACACTGCTGCTCGGCGCAGGGACCGCCACCGGGGCCGGAGGCGCATTGTTTGTTTTTATCCTGCAATATGCAGGATTGATCGCGGAGCGTTGGTATTTCTTTGCCGAGGCCAATCATCCGCAGAACCTGTACTACCGATCGATGGCCTGAGGATCTTTTCCTGATCTGCCCTATTGAATGATGCGGGCGGCTGGTTTATAAGGAACGGTTGATAAAAGGGTTTTCGTAACATCCACAACATCCACACTAGCGAGGAAGACAAATGAATTTCGACAAGGAACTCGACGCCCGCGGCCTGAACTGCCCGTTGCCCATCCTGCGCGCCAAGAAGACGCTCAACGAGATGACGTCCGGGCAGGTGCTGCGGATCATGGCCACCGATCCGGGCTCCGTGAAGGACTTTGCCGCGTTCGCCAAGCAGACCGGCAATGAACTGCTGTCGTCGGCGGAGAACAACAAGGAGTTCGAGTTCTATATCAAGCGGAAGTGATTCGGGCGGACCGGAAGCGGGCGCGCGCCGGCGCCCGTTTCCGGCCGCGCCGGAGGAAGTTCGCATCATCGGGGGTGATCCGGGCATCAAAACAATTTGCTCGTCGCCCCGACGGAAGCTGATCCATCATTCAAAGCTTAATCATTTCCACCGGCGAAGAACCGGTGCGAACCACAGGAGGTTGCCATGGGTGCCACTCCAGAAATCGCCGTCATCGACGACCTGATCCGCCAGCGGCTCGATGAAATCCTGCCCGGCCGGATCGAGGAAAAGCTGAAGGAAATCGAAGAATCGAAGACCCCTTCCCTTTCGATCATCGCGACGAAGGGAACGCTGGATTGGGCCTACCCGCCGTTCATCCTCGGTTCCACGGCCGCGGCCCTCGGCTGGGACGTGCAGATCTTCTTCACCTTCTACGGCCTCAACCTGTTGAAGAAGGACATCTCGGACCTGAAGGTCAGCCCCCTGGGCAACCCCGGCATGCCCATGAAGATGCCCTTCGGCCCCGACTGGTTCAAGAGCATCAACTGGAACATCCCGAACATCATCCAGGGCAACATCCCGGGCTTCGAGTCCATGGCCACCACCCTGATGAAGCAGACGATCCGCAACAACGGCGTCGCCACCATCGAAGAGTTGCGCGGCCTGTCCCTGGAAGCGGACGTGAAGTTCATCGCCTGCCAGATGACGGTCGAACTGTTCGGCTTCTCCCACGACGACTTCATCGACGGACTCGACTACGCCGGCGCGGCCACCTTCCTGCC
>DAOLKI010000245.1:0-4613 GCA_035331665.1 Rhodocyclaceae bacterium | reverse complement strand
ATCTGGAGCTTGCGCTCCCCGGGCTTCGCGGGCATGTCAGAGTTTCCCCAGATGACGCGGCAATTGGAGGACGGATTCTATCCGCAGATCGACGCCGGCCGGCCGGCGCGGGTTCGACGAGACGAGGACCGTCCGCATGCCGAGACGCTTGGCGGTGCGCAGGTTCGCCGGGCTGTCCTCCACCATGATGCAGCGGGCGGGATGCAGGCCCTCTGCTCTGAGCAGGCGGTGGAAACCCTCCGGTTTCGGCTTGGGCACGAAGCGCAGCCGCTCGATGGACCAGACGGAGCGGAACAACCTCCCGATGCCCAGCAGATCGAGCACCGCCTCGGTGTAGTGGCGGGGTGCGTTGGAGAAGACGATCTTGTCGCCCGGCAGCCGCGTCAGCATCGCCCGCAATGGCCGGTCGAACACCACCATGCGACGCAAATCGGGGAACTGGTGGGTATGCCAGAGAAAATGATGCGGATCGGTGCCGTGGTGCCGCATCAGGCCGGTCAGCGTCGCGCCGTAGCTCAGCCAGTAGCGGACGCGCAGGCCGTTGGCCTCCGGCTCGCTCAAATCGAGGTGCCGGACCAGGTAGTCCGTCATCGCCCGGTTGATGTGCGGAAAGATGTGCGGGTTCGCGTCGTGCAGCGTGTTGTCCAGGTCGAACAGCCAGGTTCGCCTCATGCCGGGTCTCCCTGCGAAACCAGGCATACGAATTCCTCGAACTTGCCGCCGGGGCTCCTGGGCAGTTCGCCGGCGTGGAACTCGAATTCGATGCGGAACGGATAGTCCATCGCGCGGCGGATCAGGGGCACGAGGCCGGCGCGCTGTGCATCGGTAAGCGGATCGTCGGCGGAGTACCGCAGGACCAGGGTGTCCAGCGCCGACTGCACCATCTGGTACTGGCGGATGGGGGCCACGTCCCGGTAGGAGTAGGCACCGGTGAGCGGCCAGAAGGTCCGTCCGTCCGGCAGGATGGCCATGTTGCGGGTGCGGCCGCGGACTCGCCGCAGCGCCGGCAACCCCCGCCCGCAAGGGCAGGAGGCAGCCACTTCGGCCTGGTCCCCGAGATCGTAGCGGATCAGCGGTGTCGCGAAATTGTGCAGGTCGGTCACCACCACGCGCCCCGTCGCCCCGGGGGCGCACATCTGGCCGGCATCGTCCAGCACCTCGACCAGAAGGTTCTCCGCCTGCACGTGATACAGGCCGCTGTCGGGGCACTCCACGGCAATGATGCCGACCTCCTCGGCGCTGTACGCATCCACCATCGGGACTCCGAGCACGCGCCGGCAGCGCTCGCGCAGTTCGGGGGGCAGGGTTTCGCCGATCGATCGGACCTGTTTCAGGCGGCCGGCGGGAACGCCGCGCGCCTCGTAGCGGTCCAGCAGCGCCGCCAGGTTGGTCGGATAGGTGGTCAGGTAATCCGGATCGATGCCGGCCAGCCAGTCGGCCTGGGTCGCCACGTCGGTGCGCAGACTGATGCCGTGGGCGGGGCCGGTGCGGAACAGCTCGGCCACGGGTGGCCCCCAATCCGGCTGCGACACCCGGGTGGGACCGCCACCGTAGCCCAGGTTTGCCCGGGTCACGGCCAGGGTGCCGGAGAACTCCCGCCGGTGCCAGAAATGCTCCCGCAGCACCAAACCTTCCCAGTAGAGCTGGCACAGCGCGGTGCGGCCGACCGCCACCATCCGCCCGGTGGATCCCGAACTGCGCGCCAGGACCGCCGGTCCGTGGGACGCGGGCGGCTGCACCATGATGGCATCCGCATGATCCTGCAAGTCGCTGCGGCTCAGGATCGGGATTCCCGCCAGCCCCCGGGCCTGCAGTTCGCGGGCCTCCGGCGGGCGACCGGGCAGGCGTGCCCGGTAGAACGCCGACAGCGATCGCGCATGGGCAAACAGGGCCGCGAGCTGTTTCGCCTGCCCGGCCGCGAGTTCGTCCGGCGAGAACCACTGGGTCCGGTCGAGGCCCGCCGTCAGGGCCCAGAGCAGCGCCCCCCGGTCGGACAGGATGGCGGGCCACGCGATGCCGGGCACGCGGGAAAGAAACGCCGGCCGGCCGGCCGGCGCGTCCGGCGATCGTTGCCGGAGTGCCCGCGGACTCATGCGGGACGGAGGCTGAGGATCGGGAACCGCTCGCCCATCGCGTAGCGGCCCTGGCTCACGCCCGCGAGGCGGAACTCCGCCATGGCCGCGACGGACTCCGCCAGCGTTGGGAAGTGCAGGCGCAAGGCCCCGCCCCGGTAGGTTTCGAACAGTTCCAGGGCTTCCGGCGCCCAGGCAAAACGATCCGCCATCCGCCGCGCGTCGGCCGCCATGGGTTGATAGGCGCGCCATATCTCGTCCCGGCTGACCCCGCGACCGGTGTCTCCCCCCTGGACGGCCATGGCGATTCTCCAGCGCAGGCAATGCGGGTTGTCGATGGCGCCCGCCGCGAGGGCCTCGTGCACCGACCCCACCGACTCGTCCGCCTCGGGCCGGCAGAACAGGCGCAGGGCCAGCAGGCCGTCCGGCCGCAATACGCGGCGCAACTCCCGGGACATTGTCCGCGCCGCCTGGGGGAACGCGATCACCGACAGGCACCCGTCCCCTGCCGCCACGTCCAAGCTGCCCTCCCTGAGCGGCAATGCACGCCAGTCGGCGCAGGCCACGCGCCGGTGTCCGGAATCGTGTTTCCAGAGGGCGCGGATCATGGACAGGGAGTTGTCGGCGGCGGTGAGTTCGACCGGATAGGGCCACGCCAGGGTGGCGATCTCCCGGGTGACTCCGAGGAGCAGCACCGATCGTCGTCCGGCGTCGCCCGGCCGATGCATCGACACGGCCTGGCGGTACCGCTCGACATCCTCTGGCCCGGGTCGCAGGGGGGGACCCTGCTTGGCCCAGGCGGCCGCCAGTGCCGCCCAGTGGGTGGCCGCCGATCCCGGCATGCCCGGCCGACCCGCTTACTTGCTCTTGATCAGGGTGCCAACGCCCTGGTCGGTCAGGATTTCGAGCAGCAGGGCATGCTCCACCCGGCCGTCGATGATATGCACGCTGCGCACGCCGCTGCGGGCCGCATCGAGGGCGGATCCGATCTTGGGCAGCATGCCCCCCGACAGGGTGCCGTCCGCCACCATCGCATCGATGTCCTTGGGGGTCACGCCGGTGAGCAGCCGCCCGTTCTGGTCCAGCACGCCCGGCGTGTTGGTGAGCAGGACGAGTTTCTCCGCCTTGAGGATTTCGGCGATCTTGCCGGCCACCACGTCGGCGTTGATGTTGTAGGTTTCGCCCTCCGCGCCGACGCCGATCGGTGCGATCACGGGAATGAAATCCCCGGTATCGAGGAAGGCGATGATGGATGGGTCGATGGAGACGATCTCGCCGACCTGGCCGATGTCGATGAACTCGTCGGGTTTGTCCTTGTTGGGCATCAGAAGCTTCTTCGCCCGGATGAAGTTGCCATCCTGGCCGGTGAGGCCCACCGCCTTGCCGCCGTGGCGGTTGATCAGATTCACGATTTCCTTGTTCACCTGGCCGCCGAGCACCATCTCCACGATGTCCATGGTCTCCTCGTCGGTGACCCGCATGCCCTGGATGAACTGCCCCTGCTTGCCGACCCTTTTCAGGAGGTCGTCGATCTGCGGCCCGCCGCCGTGTATGACCACCGGATTCATGCCGACCAGCTTGAGCAGCACGACATCCCGGGCAAAGCAGTCCTTGAGGGTCGGATCCGTCATCGCATTGCCGCCGTACTTGATGACGATGGTCCGGTCGTAGAAGCGCTTGATGTAGGGAAGCGCCTCTCCGAGGATCTTGGCCTTGGTGGCGGGGGCGATGTTTTCGGTGCTGATTTCGTTCATGGCGGCTCGCGGACTGGCGGTTGAGCCCGCATTTTAGGCCCTCGGCGGCGAAGCGGCCGCGCAACCGGCGTGTGGAAACAAAAACGGGGGCTGGCGCCCCCGTTCCGCCACACCTTTCCGGTTCAGTCGATCACAAGACGCCGGGCTTGGGCGGCCACCTTCTTCGGCAGCGTCAGTTCAAGCACGCCGTCCGCGAATTTCGCCGCGGCCTTCGCGTCATCGACGTCCTGGCCGAGTTGGAAGCTGCGGGAAACCTTGCCGAAATACCGCTCGGTGCGCAGGACACGCTCGCCCTCCTTCACCTCCTTCTCCTGCTTGCGCTCGGCACTGATCGACACCAGCGCGCCGTCGATATGGACATGGATGTCTTCCTTCTTCACTCCGGGCAGTTCGGCGTGGACCAGGAAGGCCTTCTCCTGTTCCTTCACATCGAGCCTGATGGTCGGCGCCTCCCCCGGCGTTCCGAATTCGACCGGCCGGACGAAAAAACCCTTGAAGAAATCGTCCAAGGGATCGTAACGGGTCAGGTTGTTCATTTCGTCCTCCTTTCCGGGGCACCGATTTGCTCGCCCCTCGATTCATACATACACCGGCCATGGCCGATTTCAAGGGCTTCCATGGGGTTCAAACCGGGCGGCGGAATCGCCCTCGACCCCGGCCTGGGGCCTGGCGCTTCGCGGTCTTCCCGGAGGTGCGGACCTGCGTCGCCATCGTCAGCAGGCATTGCGCCGCAAGCCGGAGCGTGGTGCGCGACCGGGCGCAGGGTGGCGCAATCACCGGCATGGGA
>DAOLKI010000244.1:0-4626 GCA_035331665.1 Rhodocyclaceae bacterium | reverse complement strand
GCTGGCGAGTTCCAGGGCGCGGGCGTCCTCGCCTCGCACCGTTGCGACGACCGACTGGAGGGCGACGGCCTGGGCCTCGCCCGGATCGAGGGCCAGGGCCCGGGCGATGTCGGCTTCTGCCTCCCTTACCCGGCCCAGTGCCAGGGCGAGCGCTGCGCGCAGGGCGTGGAAGCCTGCGTCGCGCCCATGGGCGGCCACCCCTTCCAGGCGTTCCAGGGCGCCCGCCGTATCGCCGCGGCGATAAGGCTCCAGAGCTTCGCGGGCCTCGGGCGACAGCACGACGCCCCGGGCCGCGACGCGGGCATCCACGACCGGGGGGTAGTAGAGGGCCCACTGGACGGCCTGGCGGGGTCGCACGGGCAAATGGCCCCGCGGCGCCCGGCCGGCCTCGGCGACGACGCCTTCGCCCTTGCCTGCGACCACGCTGCCGTCGGCATTGCTGGCCACCACTCGGCCATCGAATACCGTCAGCAGGGTGCGCGCGTCCTCGACGGCGAGCATGAATTCCGTGCCCTCGACGGCCGCATTCACGAAGGGCGTGCGTATCCTCAGAGATTGGGGGCGATGGCTCAGGTAATGGAAGGCGCCGCGCAGCAGGTCCAGCCAGGACCCGGGTAAGTCCGCTGGAGGCAGGGTCAGCGAAGTCGCCGAGTCGAGCCGCAAGGCGGCATTGCTGCGCAGCGAAACGACGGCCCGGCTGCGGGAATCCGTGCGGACGCTGTCGCCGGGGCAGAGTCGTTGTTCGGGGACCGCCCGCTCCCAGATGGGCGATCCACCTTGCCGCGTCTCCACCCGCCCCTCGACAGATGCCAGACGGGCGATCCAGCCGTCACACGGCGGCGCCGCCAGGCATGGCGCGACACACGCGAGAGACCCTATGGCCGCAACACACCCTCGCCAGACAGGATGCATGCATTCCCCCTTGGAATTGCCACTTCTTCCGCCTGGTCCCACCGCCCGATCCCCCATCGGCGGCCGCAGCGCACAGGCCGGCGGTTATTTTGCGTGAACAGCATACACCGGCGTAATGGCGCCGACATCGGCTCATTTCGCAGACATCGCGACCACGCCGTCCCAGGGCTCGGCGGGTGGCTCGACGGCAAACCGCCCGCAAGCCGAGACGTAGAAGCCTGCGGCGCTGTCCTCCGGCCATTGCGCCAGAATGGCGGAAAAGATTTCCGCCGCCCTTCGCCAGCGCCGGGCGCGGAATTCGGCCAGCCCCTCGGCAAAATCGCGGCAGCGGTCGATGGCGTCGTCCGCGGCCCCACCGCGCCAGCCGAGGAGTTCGAATACGGTCACCGGAGTGCGCTTTCCAGCCACCCGGAATGTCCCGATCTCGCGCGCCAGGAGTTCGCTGATTCCTTCGACCGTGGCCTGCGAGGCCAGGAGCCGGGTCCCGAAGTACTTGTTGAGCCCTTCGATCCGACTCGCCGTGTTCACGATGTCACCGACGGCCCGATACTCGAAATGGTCGGCCGCGCCCACGCTGCCCAGCGAGATGTCGCCGCAATGCAGGCCCAGCCGCGTCGGCAGGGCGACCGACGGGTCCGGGCGATTGAAGCGGTCCACGGCCGAAACGACTTCGAGGGCCGCCGCGCATGCCCGCCGACGGCGCTCCACGTCGTTGTCGCGCCCGACCCAGAGCGCCATCATGGCGTCCCCGACGACATCCTGCACCATTCCGCCATGGGCCCGCACGGGGGCGAACAGCGCGGCGTAATAGCGATTCAGCAGCGCATGGAGTTCCGCCGGCGCCATCGACTCGGAAAGTCGCGTGAACTGCTCGGCATCGGTGGCCATGCAGACGCCATGGACGACGTCGCCCAGGGAGGCGACGCCGGAAAGATCCCGGCCCAGGCGGTCCACCACGTGCGCCGGAAGGAAGTGTCCGAAGGCTGCGCGCAGCCTTTCCCGGTCACGGCGGGCTTCCAGGTGACGCCACAGCAGGGCGCCCATGAACGCCACCGGCAACTGGAGCTGGAGCGTCGCCACCAGAGGGAGCCAGGTTCCGTCCTGGGTGAAGCTTGCATGGGCGACGCCGACGTAACCCGCGCCCAGGACCAAGACCGCCGCGACCTGCCCTCTGGCGGGGAGGAGCACCAGCAGGCCGAGAAGCAGTCCCCAGCCCGCGAGAAGCGCCGCCTGCCCCCCGCCTGGCAACGGCGCCACCTGGCGGCCCTCGAGCAGGTTGCCGAAGGCCGTGGCGGCAATCTCGACGCCGCTCATGTCCAGGCCGTCCGACCGGGAATAGACCGTGTAATAGGCGTCGCGCTGTTCCGGTTGCAGGCGCTCGGAGAAACCGACGAACACCACCTTGCCGGCCAGGTCCGCCGGCGCCGTGCCCGAAAGGACATGGTGATAGGCCAGGGTGGGCACGCTGCGCGGCGGGCCGTAGAAATCCAGGTAACGGCTGTCGGGACCGGCGCAGGCGCGCACGAGCATGGCCGCGGGATCGGGCCACGAGCCCGATTTTCCGGCGCCTTCCAGGCGCGCCAGTGCGGCGTCCGCCAGGTCGGGATTTCGCTGGAAGAGCTGCCGGAGGTCGCGGGCGAGTTCAGCGGGGCCGACCTTGGGAGAGGACAGGTCAAACGGCAAGGGCGCACCCGCGCGATGGCCCGCAAGGGCCTCCGCGAGGGCGGCCTGGCGCGGCCTGACCATCACCTGCAGGGCGGCGACGGGGGTTGTCGCCGCGTCTCCGGCAGCAGACTTGAAGGTCCAGAATGCACTGACCTGGACCGGTACCTTGGGCAGGGGAAAAGGCGCCAGGGCGGCGGCCGACCGGGCAAGCTCCGGCAGCGGCGGCACGCGCCGCTCTACCACCCCGGCCTGTGCCATTTCGCCAGACGGGGATTCCCGTTTCAGGTATTCGAACAGGACAACGTTGCCGGCCCGTGCGACCGAATCGGCGAGGCGCCGGTCGTCCTCCGGGTCGCGGGGTTCTTCGAAAATCACATCGAACACAACCGCAGCGGCACCCCGCGCGGCGAGCTCGTCCACGAGCCGGGCGTGCAAGGAGCGTGGCCATGCACGCGGCTTGTTCGGCAAGCCCAGCTGGTCGGAGGACTCCTTGTCGATGGACACCACCACCACGGCCGCCGGCACCGGGCGTGGGCCACGAAGATTGAACAGCCAGCTCAAACCTGCCTCTTCCTCGAACTTCGCCAAAGGAGGAAAAATGCTGCCCACCAGCCCGATGAGGGCCACCGTAACGCCCAGACAAACGGCCTTGAGCGCTGGCGAAATGGCGTTATCCCCCTCCGGCCTACCGTCACGCCACGACAACGGGCACTCCAAGGGTGCGGCGCCGTCGGGAATTCACGGTGGTCATCGCGATGCGAAGGTGTTGCAGGTCCCGGGGTTCCCGCCCTCGATGCCGCGGCGGAACCACTCCATGCGCTGGGCCGAGGTGCCGTGGGTGAAGGAATCCGGCACCACCCGGCCACGAGCCTGCTTCTGCAGCGTGTCGTCGCCGATGGCGGCGGCGGCGGTGAGGATGCCCTCCAGGTCGCCCTTCTCCAGGATGTGCCGCGCCTCGTTGGCCTTGGCCATCCAGACGCCGGCATAGCAGTCGGCCTGCAGTTCCAGGCGCACCGACAGGGCATTGGCCTCGGCCTGGGAACGGGCCCGCTGCCGGGCCCCCTGCACCTTGTCCGAGGTGCCGAGCAGGTTCTGCACGTGGTGGCCGACCTCGTGGGCGATGACGTAGGCCTGGGCGGCATTGCCGGGGGCATGGAAGCGCCGTTCCAGCTCGTCGTAGAAGGCCAGGTCGATATAGACCTTGCGGTCGCCCGGGCAGTAGAAGGGCCCCATGGCGGCATCCCCCGTGCCGCAGGCCGTCGGCGTGGCGCCGGTGAAGAGGACCAGGGTCGGCTCCTCATAGGTGCGCCCATTGGCCCGGAAGATTTCGCCCCAGGTGCGCTCCGTGGAACCGAGGACCTTCCTCACCTGGCGCGTCGCCGGATCGTCGGCGGGGGGACGACTTGCCTGCGCCGGCGGGGCGCTCGACTGCATCTGGGAGGCGACGCCGATCACCGCCTGGGGATCGATGCCGAAGAAATAACTGGCGACCAGTGCCAGGACGATGGTCCCGATGCCGATGCCGCCGGCCCGCCCC
Source organism: Rhodocyclaceae bacterium (assembly GCA_035331665.1). Classification (GTDB taxonomy): domain Bacteria; phylum Pseudomonadota; class Gammaproteobacteria; order Burkholderiales; family Rhodocyclaceae; genus JAEUNJ01. The sequence continues at coordinate 512 of DAOLKI010000244.1, read as the reverse complement.
ATGGGCATGCCCCGGCGGTCCTCCACGTTGCTGCTTTCCTGCTCCCCGTCCAGTCGCATCGCACCGCCCTCGGCCACGACCCGCCGCCCGGCGGGCACGGGCGGGGTGGCGCCCGAAGTGTAACGCCCCGGCCCGACGCGAGCGACTCCGGCAGCCGGCCCCCTCGATCGCCGCCGGCCCGCGGTCAGTCCCCGGCGCCGCCCCCGGCCCGCCGGCGACGGGCACATTCGAGGTTCTCCGCCACTTTTCCCAATACCGCATCGTCGCCCAGCTCCGCCACGGTGCGGGCCGCCTCCAGGTAGCCGGAGCAATGCGCGTAGGGACGCCAGTTGTCGGGATGGGGCGATACGTCCGTCTCGGCGAACAGGGCGAGGACGCCGCCCGGGCTCATGGACGCCAGATGGGCGATGCCGCCGTCGGGGAAGACCGAGGTCGCCGCCTGCCAGATGATGCCCAACGCGGGGAAGACGCTGTCTTCGTGGCGGAAGGGATGCAGATGGGCCGGCGCTCCG
>DAOLKI010000243.1:0-4661 GCA_035331665.1 Rhodocyclaceae bacterium | reverse complement strand
GGAGGCGGGCGCCACCTTGCGGGTCTCGTCGATCCGCGCTCCCATGCAATCGCCATAGACCCCGGTGGTGCTGATGTAGATCAGGCGCCGTGGTAGACTTTTTTTCCGCCCGATCACGGCCAGCAGACGTTGCATGCGCGGGTCGCCGACCCCGGATTCAGGGGGTGGCGCGCTGTACAGCACCGCATCGGAAATGCCGGCCAGCCGGGCCAGGGAGGCGGGGCGGTCCAGGTCGCCCTGCAGTTGCACGACGCCGCATTCCCGGAGCGCCGGTTCCCGCTGCCGCACGAGGGCGAAGACGCGCCATCGGCGGCCGAGGGCAGGAAGCATCCGGCGCACCACGTCGCCGCAGCCGACGATCAACAGACGACGTTTCGACGCGTTTTTCACCGAAAGATTATCGCATGGCCTTCAACGCCACCCTCCGCCCCAGTGGCCACACCTACGCGGTGCCCGAAGGGGAAACCCTGCTGCAGGCGGCCCTCGATGCGGGGCTCACCGTACCCTACGGTTGCCGCAACGGCGCCTGCGGCGCGTGCAAGGGCAAGGTGCTGGAGGGGCGGGTGGATCTGGGGGGCGCCCAGGATTCGGCCCTGAGCCCGGCCGATCGCGACGAAGGCCTGCTCCTGTTCTGTTGCGCGCGACCGCTCACCGACGTGATCGTCGAGTGCCGCGAGGTGCGCAGCCTGCAGGACATCCCCGTGCGCACCCTGCCCTGCCGGGTCCAGAAAATGGAGAAGCTGGCGCCGGACGTCATGGCCCTTTACCTCAAGCTGCCCGCCAACGAACGGCTGCAGTACCTGGCGGGCCAATACCTGGAGTTCCTCCTGAAGGACGGCAAACGGCGCGCCTTCTCGATCGCCAACGCACCCCATGACGACGAATTGCTGGAACTGCATGTCCGCATGGTTCCGGGCGGGCAGTTCACCGGCCACGTGTTCGCGACGATGAAGGAACGCGACATCCTGCGCATCGAGGGTCCCCTCGGCAGCTTCTTCCTGCGCGAGGAATCGAAGAAGCCGGCCGTCCTGCTGGCCGGGGGCACGGGCTTTGCGCCGATCAAGGCCCTGGTCGAGCATGCCATCCACAACCATATGACCCGCCCGATGCACGTGTATTGGGGTGCCCGCGACCGGACGGGTCTCTACCTGCCGGACCTGGGCGACGCCTGGGCGGGCGCGCACGCACACATCACCTACGTGCCGGTCCTCTCGGACGCGACCCCCGAAGACGCCTGGGCCGGGCGCACCGGGCTGGTCCACCGCGCCGTCCTGGAAGACCACCCGGACCTTTCGGGCTTCCAGGTCTATGCCTGCGGGGCGCCGGCCATGATCGATGCCGCGCGGGCCGACTTCACGGCCGCCGGCCTGCCGTCCGACGAATTCTTCGCCGATTCCTTCACCTTCGCCAACGACCCCGGGAGCCAGCCATGACCGCCCTTTTGCGCCGCGAGCCGGTGGTGAACCGGCAGAAGGCCATCACCGCATCCCGGCTGGTCGTCCATGCCGACTCCTCGGCCGAGGCCGCGGCGGCGCTGGGCGCCGTCTCCGACGTCTGGCCGGGGGCGCGCAGCATCTTCGTCAGCGTGGCCGGATGCCTGCCGGACGAAGGCCTGCTCGCGTGGACGCCGCCCGAGAACGCGATGATCGAAATCCCGGCCGCGGACCTGGGAGCATCGCCCACCCGGGCGCTGGTCGATGCCCTGGGCGCCCGCGGGATTCCCATCTGCCTCGACGGCTATGCGCCAGGCATGGAACTGCCGGCCGGCCTGCAGTTCCGGTTCGTGCTCAGCGATGCGCGCCTGCATCCGGTGATGAAGAGCGCCCCGGGGCTGCTGCTCGCCAAGGGCCTGGCCGACCATGCGGCCTTCGCCGCCGCGGTGGACAACGGATACGCGGGCGCGGCCGGCTGGTTCTTCCTGCACGGCATGCCGGTCAAGGACAAGCTGAATCCCGGCCACGCGCAGATCGTCCGGGTGCTCAACCTGGTGCGGCGCAATGCGGAGGTGAAGGAGATCGAGGCCGCGCTGAAACAGGACGTGACCCTCTCCTTCAAGCTGCTGCGCTACATCAACTCCGCCGGCTTCGGGCTTTCCTGCGAGATCCAGTCCTTCAAGCACGCGGTCACCATCCTGGGTTACGAGAAGCTCAACAAGTGGCTGTCCCTGCTGCTGGTCACGGCGAGCAAGGATCCGGCCGCGCCGGCCCTGACCCAGGCGGCCATCGCCCGGGGCCGGCTGATGGAGATCGCCGGGAAGGACCTGTTCGACAAGGCGCAGCTGGACAACCTGTTCATCACGGGGGCCTTCTCGCTGCTCGACGTGCTGTTGGGCGCCCGACTCGAGGCGGTGCTCGAACAGATGCACCTGCCGGAAGCGATCACCGACGCCCTGCTGCGCCGGGAAGGCCTCTACGGCCCCTTCCTCGATCTGGCCCTGGCCTGCGAGAGCGACGATGCCGAAGGCATCCGGATCCGCGCCGAGGCGCTGCAGCTCACGGCCGACCGGATCAACCACGCGCAGGTGGAGGCGCTCGCCTTCGCCGACAGCCTGCAGTTCAATTGACCGCCGCGACGGACACCCTCGTCCTCCAGTCCTACCGGCGCGAACGCGTGCCGGGCTGGCTGCGCCGCTGCCTGGGCAGCGTGGAGGCCTGGGCCGACGACGCCGGGCACGCCTACGAGTTCGTGGACGACCGGCTGTTCGACCGCTTGCCCGGATGGTTCCGGGAACGGTGCGGCGATCGCCTGCTGCCCCAGACCGACCTGGCGCGGCTGCTGCTGATCCGCGAGAAGCTCGCGGCGGGAATCCGCCGGGTGGCCTGGCTCGACGCCGACGTCTTCGTCTTCGCCCCCGCGCATCTGCGCCTCGACGGAAAGGACAGCTTCGCCTTCTGCCGCGAGGCCTGGCTCGACCGGGGCGGGGACGGATGCGTGCTGGCGACGCCCAAGGTGAACAACGCCGCCATGGTGTTCGAGGCCGGGAACCCGGTGCTCGACTTCCTGATCCATGCCTGCCTGACCATCGCCGCCCATCGGCCGCCGGGCGGGGTCGGCGACTTCGACTTCGGCCCGATCCTGCTGACCCAGCTCTCCAACGTGCTGCCCATCCCGGTGATCGGCTGCGTGGGCATGATCGGCCCCCTGCTCGCGGAAGAGCTCGGCCGGGGTGGCGGGCCCGTGTGCGCCACCTACGCGCTGGCGTGCGGCCAGCCCCTGGGGGCCGCCAACCTGTGCGGATCCCTGGTCGCGGGCGCCAGGATCCCCGGCTTCGACGAAGCCGCCGTGGTGCGCGCCATGGACGCCCTGGAGAACACCCGGGGCGCCGTCATCAACGACCACCTGGGCGGCGCGCGGACACATCGGGGTCTGTTCTGATTCCGTCGGCGCGTGCCTTGCCGCCCAATGCGCATGATCGCGCGCAGCGCGGCGAAGCGCAGGGTGGCTTCCCTGCGCGAGACGCACGGCCAGGCCAGCGCCGCATTCGACGACAACCCGAAGGGCCGGGTCCTGGCGCATACGTCGCCCGAATCAGGACAGATCCTAGTCCGAATGGACTATTGCGCGACCGCGACGGGCCGATGAAAATCCGCGCGTTACCTCAAATCCGCTGGTTTCCCGGAGCACACCCATGAAAGCCACCCGTCTTGCCGCCGCCATCGCCGTCCTTTTCACTTCGGCAGGCGTGGCCCACGCGAATCCGCTGGCGGGCCAATATACCGTCGCATCCTCCGCGACCCACATCGCCGGCGACACCTGGCGCTTCGACTACACGGTCACCAACGTCGATCAGTACAACGGCGGCCGGACCGGTTGGGACGGCTTCCTGATCCTGGTGCCCGACAGCGCCGTCCTGGTGAGCCACACGGTGCCGGCGTCGTATTACGGCTTCCCTGGCTACTGGTCGATGGGGGAGGGTGCGGACTACAGCGCCTTTGCCACGCTCGGCGTCTCCCCGCCAGCCGGCTACCACTGGATGACCTGGTGGGGCAACGATCCCGCCTCCGTCTATCCGGCCGGCAAGGGCGCCAGTTTCAGCGTCACGCTGGACAACGTCAAACCGGCCGAAAACACCGGCGGGCCGGCCACGTACTGGGCCTTCAGCTACCCGACATTCGTCTCCTACGACCAGAACGCCTACGGCCAATACACCTTCTACACCACGGCCCTCACGTCTCCGGCGCCGGTGCCGGAACCCGAGACCTACGCCCTGATGCTGGCCGGCCTCGGCGTGCTGGGGGCGATTCGCCGCCGCAAGGCCTGAGCCGTCGGGAAAGGGGCCGCACGCCCCCCAATCCCTCGGCAGGCGGGGTCGGTAGACCGCGACCGGCGTCGCGTGACGCTGTTCAGGCGCCGGTCGCCACCGCTGATCGCGGATCCCCTCACCGTCGACGGCGGGTCGCGCGATGCCCGAGGCGCGTTCAAGGGCGCGGGAGTTCTCCGCGCGCGTGACATCGACGCGGGGGAACTCCGGGTCCGAATGGACGCGGAGTCCATGATCGGCCTGGCGAGGACCTGCGAGGCCTGAGGATCCGGCCTCGGCACCCGCTCACTCGGCCTTCTTGCGCGGCCGGCGCGACGGCTTCTTGGGTTTCTCGTCCGCCGGGGTTTCGGCCGTGGCGGCCGGCTTGCGCGGTCGCCGGCCCTTGGGTTTCGGGGCCTCC
>DAOLKI010000242.1:0-4676 GCA_035331665.1 Rhodocyclaceae bacterium | reverse complement strand
CCGGGGCCGGCGGGCGCCCCTCGCCGTTCGCCGGCGTCATGCCGGCCGGGCGCTGCGGGATCAGTCGCCGGCCAGGCGTACCAGGGTCTCGCGCAGTTCCCGGGCGTCGATGGGTTTGGCGAGGTAGGCGTCGGCGCCGCCCGCGATGATCCGCTCGTCGTCTCCGCGCATGGCGTGCGCCGTCAGGGCGACGATGGGCATGCGGTCTCCCGAGGCCGACTGCAGCGCCCGGATGCGCTGCGTGAGTTCCATGCCGTCCATGTTCGGCATCTGGATGTCCGTGAGGAGCAGGTCGAAGGGTCCCGCGCGCTCGTACCGGTCCAGGGCCGCGGTACCGTCTTCGGTCATGACCGCCTGGTGTCCGAGCCGTTTGAGCAGGTGTTCGATGAGGATCTGGTTGACCGGGTTGTCCTCGGCGACGAGGATCCTCAGCGGCTTCATGCGTATCGCATCGGGGGACGTCGGCGATTGCCGGTGCGTACCGTCCTCCGGTGCCCGCAGGAGCCTCGCGAGGCCATCGGCCAGAGTGCTGCGGAACACCGGTTCCTCGAGAACCGGCACCGCCAGCCGAGGCAGGTCCGCGTGGGCGGCGGCCCCTCCCGCGGCAACTGCCATGCAGGCGATGCGCCGGCTCCCGTTGCCGGCGGCGAGCCCGCGCCGCAGGATCGCCGCAGTGCCGGTGCCGGCAGCCACCACCAGGACGTCGACATCCCCCCGCGCCAGGGTCGCGGCGACTTCATCCTCGCCCTGCGCCCGCGTCACCACGGCCCCCAGGGTGCCGGCGGCCGATTCCAGGGTGTCGCCGAGGGCGGGGTCGCGGGCGACGATGACGAGACGCAGGCCGGGTGGAACGGAGGTGACCGGCTGCGCTTCGCCCGGCAGGCGGAAGACTGCCCGGCAGGTCGTACCCTTGCCGGCCTGGCTTTCGAGCGTCAGGTCACCCCCCATCATTCTCGCGAGCGTCCGGCTGAGGGAGAGTCCGAGGCCCGTGCCGCCGAATTGCCGGGTCATCGAGGCGTCCGCCTGGCTGAATGGCTGGAACAGTTTCGACTGGTCCTCCGACGGGACGCCGATCCCGCTGTCCTGGACCGTGACGACGACCCGGTCCGGGTCGACCGGGTCCTCGGCCACATGCAGCCGGACCTCGCCCGCTGCCGTGAATTTCACCGCGTTGGAGAGCAGATTGGTGACCACCTGCCGCACCCGCAGCGGATCGCCGATGCGGCGGTCGGCCACGCCCGGGTCGGCGGCCGCATGGACCTCCAGGCCTTTCGCGATCGCCCGGCCGGCGATCGCCCGCAGGGGCGTCGCCAGCGCTTCCTGCAGGCTGAAGGGAATCGTCTCGATGTCGAGGCGGCCGGCCTCCACCTTCGAGACATCCAGGATGTCGTTGACGATGTCGAGGAGCCCGGTCGCGCAATCGTGGGCCGTCTGCACGTATTCCCGCTGGGAGGCGGTGAGGGTGCCGCCCAGCGCCAGTTCCGTCATGCCGATGGCACCCGTGAGCGGAGTTCGGATCTCGTGGCTGACGTTGGCCAGGAAGGTGCTTTTGGCCTGATTGGCCCGCTCCAGCGCGGCGTTGGCCTGGGCCAGCACGTCGCGCGCTTCGCGCAATTCTTCGGTCTGGCGGTCGGCGACCCAGCGCGATCGCGTGGCGATCGCGAACAGCAGCAGGACCAGGAAGACGCGGCTGGCGCCCCCCTCGATCAGGTCCTCGCCGGCCGCACCGGGCAGGGCGAGGTCCGGTCCCCAGACGTGGGAGCCGACCATCAGGACCGCGGAGATCGCGACCCAGACCACACCATCGCGGGCGCCCATCACGAGGGCGGCGGCAAACGGCATGATGGTCAGCCACCAGGGGGAGGACAGCATGCCGTAGCGCACGGGCATGACCAGGCAGAAGGCGCAGGCGGCGAGACCGAGATGCAGGGTGACCCGGAACCGGCCAGGCCCGCCGGAGCGGTAATACAGGGTAAGAAGCCCCAGCGCCACCGCTCCGAAGACATTGATCCAGTATCCCGTCGCGCGACCATGCAACAGTTCGCCCGCGAAACGCAACGCCGCGAACACCACGTTGGCGAACATCGCGGCAGTGAGCGCGAGCATGAAGTAGCGCTCGCGCGCACGGGATTCCGCCTCTCTCGGATCGTCTTGCTGCGATAACCGGCGGGAATCCGGAAACATCAACATGGTCGTTGCGCGGCTGCGAAAGGCGATTCGGGGAGGAGGGCGGGCCGGCCGGCGGACCGGATGTGGCGTCTGGATGCCGGTGATTTTCTCATGTCGCCGATTGGCGGTGGCCCAAACTTCCGCCGCGGCGCGGACGGGAACCGGCGGTGGATCGATATTTCCGGCAGGCCTGTACGGCGAACGTCCGGGGATCGATCGGGCAGTCGGTGTCGCGGATCTCCGCGTCGGCGGAAATGGGATCGAGATCGGTGAAGCGGGCCAGAACGGCCCGCCGTTCCGCAGGTGGGAGGCTCGGCCGTTGTGCGACGGCGGCTATGTATGCGTGGGTCCCACGGTCGGCGTACATCGCCGCGTGGCCGATTGCATGGACCACGTACGCGCGCCGTCGATCCAGGGACGGAGGCCGTGCCGGCCGGGTCGTCTTGCGTCGCGGGCGGCCTGTTCGTTCGCGGCAACGGTGATCACGCAGGAAGCGGCACCGAACCGCCCCATGACGGGCGATTCGGAAGGGGTGGAATCCGCGACGCCGCGGACCCGGATCTTCACCGACGGGGGCATGGCGCGCCCCAGGTGCGCGAGGACTCCGGTCGCCGTTCGCGCGGCCAGGCAGGTTGCGCGCACCCGGGTCGGCGATTCGGCGCTCACGCGCGGTCCGTTGCTGCCGCGGGAGCCGGTGGCGGCGGGGGCCGGGGCGACCCGAATGCCGAAAGGACGATGCGGATGGGGCGCATCGTCCGGATTGGCGTATTCTCGATCCCGTCCGGACAACCGCGGCGCAACGGACGTGGCCGGGCGTTGCGGGCGGCGCGGTGCGCCGAAGCGAGGAACCGGTGCGCGGACGACCAGAGGATGTCTGAACCAGGATGATGGGGCGTGAAGTCGATTTCAAGCTGTCCGCCGGGTTCGTGGCCCTTTGCGACCTGTTGAAGCTCGTCGGCCTGGCTGCCAGCGGGGGGGAGGGCAAGCAACTCGTCGCCAGCGGCGAAGTCCGCGTGGACGGACGGCGCGAGGACAGGAAGACGGCGAAGATTCGTGCCGGACAGGTCGTCGAATGTCTCGGCGTCAGGATCCGGGTGAATGGCGGGGAGTGAGGGCATGGAGGACAGGATCGCCGAACTGGAGGTGAAGTTCAGCTTCGCCGAGGACCTGCTCGAATCCCTGAATGCGACGGTTTTCCGCCAACAGAGGGAGATCGACCAACTGCGCCGGGAGATGGTCGCCCTGCGCCAGCAATGGGCGGCCGCGATGCCGGCCGACGAGGGCGGACAACCCCGCGAAATCCCGCCCCATTACTGATCCGCCTGGCATCGTCGGCCCGGCCCGGACACGACGGTACTTGCCATTCGCATCGAAGCGCCCGGCGACGGCTATACTCCTGCTCGTGACATTGACCGGAATGGGTGAGCGCGATGGCGATCTTTCGCTGCGCGATTTGCGGACTGGTCCAGGAGCAGCCCGACAGCCTTGTGGGAACCCAATGGACATGCCAGCGTTGTAATCGGGCGGGCCCGATCTACAACACGGTGGCCTTCGTCGAACGGCTCGTCGCGATGTACCTCGAGGCGAAGCGGGAGTCGGCGCCTCCTGCCGCATCGCCCGCCTTGCCCGCGCAGGACGCGGTCGTCGGCACCGTGGCCCCCGCGTTTCCCGGCGAGCTCGACATCTTCAACACCGACCATTTCGCGTCCGAGGGGCAGCACGGGCCCATCGTCGACTGGTTCCGGCGCCGCCAGATCCAGGTGGACCTGAGCTTGCGTAGCGTCGACACGACGGGTTTTTTCGACGAAGTCGCGTCCACGATCGGTCAGGATTACGTTGTTCTGAAGGACGTCCTCGACCGGATTCGCTGGGCCCAGCACAAGGAGTATTCCAGTACGACGATTCCGCTCGGGAAGAAGCCTCCCGACGAGGCTCGCGCCATCTCCGCCTTCTGCCAGCAGCTCTACGATTTCACCTTCGTCGAGAAATGCTTTCACAACAGGCCGGAAAACAACATCCGCCTGGTCATCCAGACGGCGCCTGCCATCCGTCGCTTCTTCGCGGGAGAGTGGGTCGAGTGGTTCGCGCTGGTCACCTGCCTGTCGTTCGCGAAGGAAGGACGCAGGCGCATCTCGTGCGCGCGCAACCTCGCGATCACGCTGGCGCACGACCAGCGTCACGAGATCGACGTCTTCGTGCTGTTCGACGGCAACCAGCCGCTCTGCATCGAGTGCAAATCCGGCGAATTCCGCCAGGACATCGACCGGTGCGTGACGTTGCGCAAGCGGTTGGGCCTGACCGGTGGGCGATTCGTGGTCTGCGTGGCCGGGCTCGACGAGGCGAAGGCCGCCGGTCTGAGCGCCACGCACGACCTGACCTTCCTGAACGAGCGCGGACTGTCCCGGTGGCTGCGCCAGGTGATGCCGGCCAAGACCGAATGAACCGAAAAAAAGCAGTTGAACCACCGAGCCACAGCGTTCACAGAGGAAAATCAGATACTTGTCGGG
>DAOLKI010000241.1:0-4679 GCA_035331665.1 Rhodocyclaceae bacterium | reverse complement strand
ATGCGAGACGGAATACAACAATGCCAAGGGCGTCGAGTGCTACGAGCGCCTGAAGAGCAAGAGTCCCTACGCCACCAATGTGCAGCCCATGTCCACCGGGATCACCTACGGCCTTCTGGAGCGGACCGCGGCGGACAAGATCCCCCTGGTCACCATCGGCTACGGCCGCACCGATGCCTCCGACGGGCGGGTCTTCCCCTACGTCTTCCCGATGATCACGAACTACTGGAGCATGACGACCGACATCGTCAAGTTCATCGGCCAACGCGAAGGAGGCATGGACAAGCTGAGCGGCAGGAAGATCGCCTACGTCTTCCACGACTCGGCCTTCGGCAAGGAGGCGATACCGATCCTGCAGGACATGGGCGCCCGATACGGCTTCCAGATCGACCTGATTCCGGTGGCGCCGCCCGGGCTCGAACAGCAGAGCCAGTGGCTGCAGGTGCGCCAGAACAAGCCGGATTACGTGATTCTGTGGACGGCGGGCGTCATGACCCCCAGCGCGATCAGCGGGGCCGCCAAGGTCGGATTCCCGCGCGACCGCATGGTCGGCATCACCTGGGCCGGATCGGAGGAGGATACGGTCGGGCCGGGCCCGGCCTCCAAGGGCTACATCGCTGCCAACTACACGGGCGTCGGGGCCAACTTCCCCGTCATCCAGGCCATCGTCGAACACCTCTACAAGAAGGACAAGGGCAACCTGGCCAACAAGGCCCTGGTCGGGGCGACCTATTTCAACCGGGGCGTCGCCGCCGGCATCATCACCGTGGAGGGCGTACGCAAGGCCCAGGAGAAATACGGCAAGAAACCCCTCACGGGAGAGCAGGTCCGCTGGGGCCTGGAAAACCTGAACCTGGACGAGAAGCGGCTGAAGGTGCTGGGCGCCGAAGGCTTCATGCCGCCGGTCAAGATCACCTGCGCCGACCACGAGGGCTCCGGCATGTTGCGATTCCAGCAGTGGGACGGCGCCAAATGGGTGACCATCACCGACTGGATCGAGCCCGAGCGCGCCCGGGTCCGGGCGAAGATCGAGGCCTCCTCGACCGCATATGCGAAGGAGAAGAACATCGCGCTGCGCGATTGCAGCAAGGAGAACTAGCCGCTCGCAACGCGCCGCGACGAGCGCCCGGCCCCGGCCGGGCGCTCCGCCCGTCGGGTGCGGTCCGCCGCCCGCGCCGGGACGACCGCCACCCAAGGGCATATTGACCACAACATGCCCAGGATCTTTCCGGGTTTTCCGGTGGCGGGCTTCGGGCATAGAATGCGACCTCCCGCCGCTCCGCCCTGCCTCCCATGGATGCTCCCCCGCCAGCGCCTGTCGCGCACCTGCTGAGCCAGGCGGACGAACTGTTGCGCGGCCTGCTCGAGAACGAGCTGATCGGTGTCTACGTGATCCAGGGCGGTCGGTTCCGCTACGTCAATGCGCGTCTCGCCGAGATCTTCGGCTACACGGCCGCCGAGGTCGCCGGCCGACTCGGGCCCATCGACCTGACCGCCGCCGGCCACCGGAACCTGGCGCAGAGCGAGATCGACCGCCGCGTCGGAGGGGAAGTCGTCAGCGCGCACTACGCCTTCGACGGCCTGCGCAAGGATGGCAGCCTGGTCGGCGTCGAGGTCTTCGGCGTGCGGACGACCTTCGACGGACAGCCCGCCATCATCGGCATGCTGATGGACATCAGCGGCCGCCGCGCCGCCGAACGGGCCGCCGAGGAGCAACTGCGCTTCATCGCCCGGCTGATCGAGACCATCCCCAACCCGGTGTTCTACAAGGACACGGAGGGGCGATACCTGGGATGCAACCAGGCCTTCGAGAAATTCATCGGCATACCCCGCGACGAACTCGTCGGTCGCAGCGTTTTCGACATCTCCCCACCCGATCTGGCCGCCCGCTACCACGCCGCCGACCAGGCCCTGTTCGACCATCCCGGAACCCAGACCTACGAGGCCTCGGTCGCCCAGCCGGACGGCTCGCGCCGCGACGTGGTGTTCTACAAGGCGACCTTCGACAAGGCCGGCGGCAGCCTTGGGGGACTCGTGGGTGTGATCCTGGACATCACGGAGCGCAAGCGCACCGAGGAGCTGGTCTGGCGCCAGGCCAACCACGACCTGCTGACCGGGCTGCCCAACCGCCGCCTGTTCCGGGACCGGCTCGAACAGGAATTGCGCGCGGCCCACCGGCACCACGACACCCTGGCCCTGCTCTTCATCGACCTGGACCGCTTCAAGGAAGTCAACGACGCCCACGGCCACGACGCCGGCGATCAGTTGCTCGTCGAGGCGGGGAAGCGCATCCGCGCCTGCGTGCGGGAATCCGACACCGTCGGCCGGCTGGGGGGCGACGAATTCACCGTGCTGCTGCCGGGACTGGACGACCCGATCCATGTCGAACGCATCGCCGAGGACATCATCCTGTCCCTGTCCCGCCCCATCGCGCTGCCTACCGAGCCGGCCTACGTATCGGCGAGCGTCGGCATCGCCAGCTATCCCCAGGACGGGGAGACGGCCGAAGACCTGATGAAATGCGCGGACCAGGCCATGTACGCCGCGAAGGCCGACGGCCGGAACCGGTTCAGCTACTTCACGCCGGCGCTGCAGCAGAAGGCGCTGGAGCAGCTCCACCTCGGCAACGAACTGCGCGCCGCCCTCGCCGCCGGCCAGATCGACGTGCATTACCAGCCCATCGTGGACCTGGCGACCGGCACCGTCGTCAAGGCGGAGGCCCTCGCCCGCTGGCACCATGCCCAGCGGGGCCAGGTGAGTCCGGCCCAGTTCATCCCCGTCGCCGAGGAGATCGGCCTGATCCAGGCCCTCGGCGACCGCGTCTTCCGGCAGGCGGCCGACGCCGCGCTGCACTGGTACCGCGGCGCGCGCCAGGCGGGCCGCCGCCCGATCAAGGTCAGCGTCAACAAGTCGCCGCGCCAGTTCCTGACGGGGAGCTGCCACGAGGACTGGCTGGACCACATGGCGGCCATCGGCCTGCCCGGGGAGGCGGTCGTCATCGAGATCACCGAGGGCCTGCTGCTCGACGAGCGGCCGGAGATCCTCGACAAGCTGATGGAGATGAAAAAACATGGCGTCGAGGTATCCCTGGACGATTTCGGCACCGGGTACTCGGCCATGGCCTACCTCAAACGATTCGACATCGACACCCTGAAGATCGACCAGTCTTTCGTCCGCGACCTGGAAACCGACGAGAGCGACCGGGCCATCGCCGAGGCCATCATCGCCATGGCCCACAAGCTCGGCATGCGGGTCGTGGCCGAGGGCATCGAGACCCGCGGCCAGCTGGAAGTCCTGACCCGCTCCGGCTGCGACATGGGCCAGGGCTACCTGTTCGCCCGCCCCATGTCCCGCGCCGCATTCGACGCCTTTCTGGACGGCGGCAGCGGAGACGGCGCATGAATTCGCGTCCCCCTGGCCCTGGCGGATCCGCGTCGGACCCCCGCCCCGCGATCGAAGCGGTCGAACTCGCGAAGGCCTACCGGCTTCTCAATCATGGCCCGGTGACCCTCGTGTCGAGCGCCCACGGCGCGCGCCGCAACGTCATGGCGGCGTCCTGGGCAATGCCCCTGGATTGCGACCCGCCCAAGGTGCTGGTCGTCGTCGACGCCCGGACGCTGACCCGGGAATTGATCGAGGCCTCGGGGGAATTCGCCCTGAACATCCCGCCCCGCCGGATGGCGGAGGCCGTGTTCGCCGCCGGCTCCCTGTCGGGCCGGGACGGCGACAAGTTTGCGGCCCTCGACCTGGAATGCTTCGCCGCCGGACGGATCGCCGCGCCGCTGGTCGCCGGCTGCGTCGGCTGGCTGGAATGCCGCGTCGTGCCGGAACCGCGCAACGAGCAGCGCTACGACCTCTTCATCGGCGAGGTGGTGGCGGCGGCGGCCGACGGCCGCGTGTTCTCGCAAGGACGATGGCATTTCGACGACGACGCGCTGCGCACGCTGCACTACGCCTCCGGCGGCGTATTCCACGCCACCGGGGAACGGATCGCCGTCAAAGCCTGAGTTCGAGGCCCTCCCGGGCCAGGAATATCTGCGGATCGCCGGCGGCCGGGGCGGAACGTTCGATCGCCTCGGCGAAGACACGCTCCAGTTCGGCGTCGGAACGGGTCGGTTCGTGGTGGGTGCACGCCAGGCGCCGGGCCCCGACGCGACGCGCCAGCGCAATGCCGGATTCATAGGTGCCGTGGCCCCAGCCGCGCTTGGAGGGATATTCCGCCACGGTGTAGGAGGTATCCACGATCAACAGGTCCAGTCCCCGGATGGCGGCCTCCACCTGAGCGGCCTTTTCGGCGATCAGCCGCTCGTATTCGGCGTGCCCCTCGTCCTCGGGCTCGTAGATGTTGTACCAGGGCTCGTGATCGCCGGTAAAGAAGACGGACCGGCCGTCGCAGTCGACCCGGTAGCCGAAATCGACCACCGGATGGTTGAGCATCACCGGCGTCACGGTCGCGTCGCCGACCGCCACCGACTGGCCGACGGTGAGGTTCTCGTATTCGATGGCGGCCCGCATCTCGGCCTCGCGCACCGGGAAGTAGCTGTACTGGAGCTGGACGTTCATCACCTGGTCGATCCCCTCGCCGGTGACCACGTCGTAGGCGCCGTGGATGCGGACCGTGTTGCCAGGGATGTAGAGGGGCGTGAAGAAGGGCAGCCCCTGGATGTGGTCCCAATGGG
>DAOLKI010000240.1:0-4684 GCA_035331665.1 Rhodocyclaceae bacterium | reverse complement strand
GGTTCGAGTCCCTCTCCCGGCACCATATTCCATCGGGATTGATCTCGCGGCATCCCCCGGCCTCCGCCGCCCGCCAGCAATACCAGGCCGCAACGCTCCGCCAGGGCGCCCAGGCCGTGCCGATCTCCTTCAAGTCCTTCGGCGCGACCAAGCTGTCACCTCCTGAAGCCCGTGAGAAACCCTTGCGAACGCCATAGTCGTCGGCCGGCAGCACGTCCAGACGGCCCAGGGTGAATATGAGCAGCATTTCCACCGTCCAGCGACCCACGCCGCGCACCCGGGTCAAACGTTCGATGATGGCCTCGTCCGTGGACCGGACGAGCGCACCGCGCCGCAAGGGCACCATGCCGGCGGCGGCATGGACGGCGATGTCGCGGATCGCGGCCACCTTTTGCCGGGACAGTCCGGCGGCGCGCAGCGTGTCGTCGCACGCCGCAAGCACGGCCGGCGGGCCGGGAAAGTCCGCGTCCGCAAAGCTTCCCACGAAACGCTCCAGGATGCGGCCCGCCGCCACGCCGTTGAGCTGCTGATACACCACGGCCCGGACGAGGGCCTCGTAGGGCGACCGCCGCCAATCGGGGGCCAGTCCGCAGGGTCCATGCCGGCGCACGAGGCGCCGCATCAGGGGATCGACCCGGGCGAGATGGCGCTCGGCGACACGCAGGTCGGCCACGTAGGTGGAACGGCTCACGGGTCCGGATTCCGCTCGCGCCGGCGCATGCCGGCCACCGCCATGGCGAGCAGCAGGACGGCGGCCGTGGCAAAGAGGACCGCCGGCAAACCGTGCACAAGATCCTTCAGCGGCGGCTGCGCCGGCCAGTGCAAGGCCACGGCGAGCATCCGGCCGACGGTGGCAAGGGCAAGGATCGCAAAGAAACCACCGAGCATCCCTCCCTCCCGGCCATGGGATCCCGCGTCCGCCACCCACTCGAGCATCGCGACGAAGGCAAGGCCCCAGGCGCCACCCGTGACGACCTGCAGCACGCCGAGGCTCCCCAGGTCGGCCGCCTGGGCGCAGAAGGCGGCGCCGATGCCGGCCATCCCCGTCGCAACGATGGCCGTGGGCAGGGCGCTCCAGCGACGGACGAGGGCGTCGGCCAGCGGCATCGCCAGGTTGAAACCCACCCAGAAGAGGGGCATCAGCCAGGGGAGTTGCTCCTTGGGGGCCAATGCAAGGAACCGGGGGGCCGCATTCATCGAGAAATGCACCTGAAATCCGATCGCGGCGATCAGGCCGGCGGCGAGGAAGGGAAGAAGATGGCTCGCCGGACGGGGGACGCGGGCCCTGGCCGTCGGTTCGGTGCCGGTGGGGTCCGGCAGCTGCGTCAGCGCCATCGCGGCCATTGCGAGGGCGACGGACGACAGGGCGAACGGCAACCGTGGATCGAGGCCTTTCAGCGCGGTACCGAGGAAAGGCGCAATGCAGCCGGCGACGGCCATTCCCGTTGCATACGCCGCCAGGTGCCGGCCGCGCTGGGCCTCTCGCGTCCGGCGACACAGGAGCACCAGCGTCGGGGCGCGCAGCACGGACCCGGCGACGGCCCAGACGGCGACGAGGCCGAGCAGCGCTCCCGGACCCGCCACGGCAGCCCAGGGCAACAACAGAAACGCGGTCGCCGCGACCGCGGTCAGGACGAGCAATGCCCTGGAGAGCCGGCGATAGGCGCCGGCCATCCGATCGGCGGCAAAGCCGAATGCCACGTCCGACGCGGCGAAGATCAACTGGTCGGCGAGCAGTATCCACGGGGTCCAGCGCGCCTCGACGCCGGCCTTGGCGAGAAGTCCGGGCAGGAAGATCACGTAGAGCGTCCAGCCGATCGTCAGGAAGAACT
The DNA here is from genome assembly GCA_035331665.1 of Rhodocyclaceae bacterium. Lineage (GTDB taxonomy): Bacteria > Pseudomonadota > Gammaproteobacteria > Burkholderiales > Rhodocyclaceae > JAEUNJ01. Next base: position 2,852 of record DAOLKI010000240.1, on the reverse strand, counting down.
GCACCGCGGCGAGCCGCAATCCCAGGGCGGGACCGTCATTGCTGGGCGGTGCGGCGGGATCGAGGGCGCGCATGGGGTCTTGCATCGGAATGGGGCCCCCATACTCGCGCAAGCGGTCCGGTGGCGCAAGGGCCGGCCGCGAGCTGCCGGCAAGGCGGACCGATGTGGTTCAATGGCGGCATGATCGCGAGAACGAAAGCCGGCACGCGACCGGGTTGCGGAGGAGGAATATTCCCTTCGCGGTGGGCGGCGTTGCTGTTCTCTTTCCTGACCGTTTCGGCGCTGGCTGAACCGGAAGGTGCGCCGGACCTCGCGGTGCGGGTCGAGAAACAGGGCGAGCGGGTGATCGTCGACGCAAAGCTGTCGGTGGACGCCAGCCCGCCGGTGGTGTGGGCAGTCCTGACGGATTTCGACCACATGGCGGACTTCATCTCCAATCTCCAGTCGAGCAGCGCGAAGCAGATCGACGAGCGGACGGTGGAAGTGACCCAGAAAGGCCTGGCCACCTACGGCCCGCTCAAGTTCGCCTTCGAGTCGGTGCGGCACGTGGAACTGGTACCGCCCGAGACCATACGCTCGCGGCAGATCCGCGGCACGACGAAGCAATTCGAAGGCATGACGCGGGTCGTCTTCGCCGGGACGCGGGCGGAAATCTCCTATCGCGGGGAGTCCGTCCCGGGCGTCTGGATACCGCCCGTGGTAGGCCTTGCGTTCATCCGCAATCAGACGGAAGAGCAATTCCGCGAACTGCGGGCCGAGATGTTGCGCCGGCAAAAGATCGCCGCTCAGTGACGGCGGCCCCCGCCGGCCGGCATTTCTTGGGAAAATGCCGGCCCCGCGTGGCCCGCCGAGGCCGGCCATCCCGATGCCCCTCACCCTGGACGACTTCGATTACCTCCTCCCCCCGGAGCTGATTGCCCAAGCACCGCTGTCCGAGCGCGCGGGTTCGCGCCTGCTCACTCTGGAACGGGGGAGGCTGGCCGATCGGCGCTTTGGCGACTTGCCCGGCCTGCTGCGCGCCGGAGACCTGCTGGTGATGAACGACACCCGGGTCCTGCATGCGCGGCTCTACGGCCGCAAGGACACGGGGGGGCATGTGGAAGTCCTGGCCGAACGCGTGGTGGGCGGGGACGAGATCCTGGCCCAGGTGCGGGCAAGCAAGCCGCCGAAAACGGGGACGGCCCTGCATCTGGAATCCGGCCTAGAGGTGCAGGTCCTCGGGCGGGAAGGTGAGTTCTACCGGCTGCGCCTGCCGGGCGACGCGGTGCAACTCCTGGAACGCCACGGCCGCCTGCCCCTGCCGCCCTACATCACCCATGCCGCCGAAGCCGTGGACGAGGAACGCTACCAGACCGTCTTTGCCCGCGAGACGGGGTCCGTGGCCGCGCCGACGGCGGGACTCCATTTCGACGCAGTCCTGCTGGACCGCCTGACCGCGGCCGGCATCGGCGCGGCCCGGGTCACGCTGCACGTGGGCGCCGGCACTTTCCAGCCGGTGCGGGTAAGGAACCTCGCCGAGCACCGTATGCACCGCGAACATTACCGGCTGCCGGCCGACACCGTGGCGAAGATTGCGGAAACCCGCGCCCAGGGCGGCCGCGTCGTCGCGGTGGGCACCACCAGCCTGCGCACCCTGGAATCGGCTGCCCTCGCCGGCGACCTCGTTGCGGGCGAGGGCGAGACCGAGCTCTTCGTCACGCCCGGCTTCCGTTTCCGGGTGGTGGATCTGCTGATCACCAACTTCCATTTGCCGAAATCGACGCTGCTGATGCTGGTGTCCGCCTTCGGCGGCCTGCATGAAATCCGCGCCGCCTATCGCCACGCCGTGGCGTCACGCTACCGGTTCTTCAGCTACGGCGACGCGATGCTGATCCACCGCAAGGGTGTTCCGACATGAATTTCGAATTGCTCGCCACCGCGGGGTCCGCCCGGCGCGGCCGTCTCACGCTGGCCCACGGCGCGGTGGAGACGCCGGTCTTCATGCCCGTGGGCACCTACGGCAGCGTGAAGGCCATGGCGCCCGACGAGCTCGTGGCCCTGGGTGCCCGCATTGTCCTGGGCAATACCTTCCACCTTTGGCTGCGCCCTGGCCTGGAGGTGATCGGCGCCCACGGCGGGCTGCACCGGTTCATGGGATGGGAAGGACCCATCCTGACGGATTCCGGCGGCTTCCAGGTCTTCTCGCTGGGCGACCTGCGCAAGATCAGCGAAGAGGGCGTCAGGTTCGCCTCCCCCATCAACGGCGACCGGCTCTTCCTGACACCGGAGGAATCCATGCGCATCCAGCATGTGCTGAACTCGGACATCGCGATGATCTTCGACGAATGCACGCCTTATCCGGCCGACCAGCACCGGGCTGCGGAATCCATGCGTTTGTCCCTGCGCTGGGCCCGACGCTCCCGCGACGAGCACGACCGCCTGGGGAATGGAAACGCCCTGTTCGGCATCGTGCAGGGCGGGATGCACGAGGCGCTCCGTGACGAATCCCTGGCCGGGCTGGAGGATATCGGCTTCGACGGCTACGCCATCGGCGGTCTCTCGGTCGGCGAGCCCAAGGAGGACTTTGCGCGGATCCTGGCCCATACGGCGCCACGCCTGCCCGCCGGGCGGGCCCGCTACCTGATGGGCGTGGGCACGCCGGAAGACCTCGTCTATGCGGTCGGACAGGGGATCGACATGTTCGACTGCGTCCTCCCGACCCGCAACGCGCGCAACGGCTGGCTATTCACACGCTTCGGCGACGTGAAGATCAAGAACGCGGTGCATCGTGCCGACACGCGCCCGCTGGACGCAACCTGCGCCTGCTACACCTGCCGTCATTTCACCCGCGCCTACCTGCACCACCTGTTCCG
>DAOLKI010000239.1:0-4686 GCA_035331665.1 Rhodocyclaceae bacterium | reverse complement strand
GAGGCGCCCAACAGGATCAGATTTTCCAGGTCCCCCCGCAGCACGAACGAAATGCTCGTGCGGACCGTGTCGTTGCCCGCGGGATCATCGGCGATGACATCGCCGGCGCCGTCTATGCCATAGGTATCGTTCCCCACACCGCCCGACAGCGTGTCCGCGCCCCCCTGTCCGTCCAGGAGGTTGTCCGCATCGTTACCGGCGAGCGCATCGTTTCCCGGCGTTCCAAGCACATTCTCGAGACGGACCCCATAGGCCACGTAGGTCGCGGCATTCGCCGCCGCCCGGATGCCCCAGCCGCCGCCTGATGCAAGGTCCAGGGTGACGCCCCAGAAAGCCGGATCGCCGATCTGGCGCAGGTCCAGGGTATCCCGGCCGCCCGCATCCCAGATCGTGCGCAACGCCCCGTCGGCCCGGACGACGTAGGTGTCGTCGCCCGTGCGGTAGGAGAGATTCGGTCCGTAGACGGATTGGATCGCCAGGATGTCGTAGGGCATCGGCGTGGCCTGGTGACCGGACGCGGCAGGGGCATCGATCCCGTCGTAGCTCATCACCGTGTGATAGCGGTCGTCCTCGGTGCCGATTCCGAGCGCCGCAAACGTCGGACGCCCGTTTCCGCCGTCATCGAAAGGGTGCTTCAGGCCCAGGGCGTGGCCGACCTCGTGAACGAGGACCTCCAATCCCAGGCTGCCGGGCGACGTCGAGCCGAATACCGACAACGCGTCGTTGATGAATACGTCACCCTCGGGTTTCCCGTAGGTGCCCCGAGTGTAGTTGTAGGGCGCCGGCAAGCCGGCAACGGCCGGGAAGAAACCGGCATTGACCCATGCCGGATCGGGAAATATGCCCAAGGCGGCGGGCTGGCCCATGGGCACCGACAGGAAATCCAGGGCGTTCCCGACCAACGTGAAAGCCAGATCGGCGGTAGACGAATTGAAACTGCCCGCGGCCGGAAACTTGCTGAACTGCAGATCCGCGACGGCACTCCAGGCACTCAGGGCCTGTTCCACGCCCGTCTGAAGCGTCGCCGACCAGGCGCCGCCGAAGGAGGCGAGGCTATACAGGGAATAGCCGAGTTGGTGCGCTCCCCCGGCGAATTCCCAACGATGGCCCTGCACCAGGCCATCGACCGGTGCGTTGCCGCTGAGCGGAAGGGAATCGGAGGACGGAATCGCCATCACCGGTCTCCGGGATCAGGGAAAGTGCTTCGGCCAACCGACGGCCGAACCGCGCACCTTTCAGTCCGCCTTCGTTTCGCTCGGCTTCATCGTCAGGACGCCGGCATCGACGAGTTTCTTCATCACGTCCTGCTGGGCGGACATGCCGCGCAGGAAGCCGTCCATGGGCAACACCACGCGCTGGGTGATCTCGAACTGCCGCGGGGCCTGCGGATCCTCCGGTTGGCGCGCAGCCAGGCTCACGAAATCGATCCGCACGAGCCCGCCCGTGACGGTGATGTTGCCTATGGTGTCGGCGAAGGTCTGGTTCATGGTCTATGCTCTTTGCTGGGTTCTGAGTCAATCGGATGTCGCCGGACCATCCGTCATGTGACCGTGAAATCGGTCGCATCGATGGGCGGCTTTCCGGTGAGGACCGCCAATTTGACGGCTGCGCCTCCGCCGCTTCCATCCGCGTCGTAGTAGAGGTCTCCGGTGGTCGTGTTGTAGATGATTCGATCCGTCGCGTCCTGACCGGTGACGAAACCCGCCCCGCTGTTGAAGCGCCCATCCCCGGCCGACCAGGCGCCGGCGGCGCCAATGGCGCCGAATGCCGCCGCAGCCAGCACCAGTTCGTCCACGCCATGGGTGAAGTCCGATACCGTATCCACGTTGCCGGCCGAGGGAGCGACATTGAATACGAATTGGTCCGTGCCGCTGCCCCCCGTCAGAATGTCGTTTCCATCACCGCCGATCAGCGTGTCGTTACCGGCCGCTCCGCCGTTCAGCGTGTTCGCCGCGGCGTTTCCGGTGATCGTGTTGTCGCCGGCATTGCCGGTTCCCGCCGCCACGGTTCCGAGCAGAATCAGATTCTCGACATTGACGGCCAGGGTGTAACCGGTCACCGCGGCCTGGACCACGTCGCTGCCCTCCCCGCTGTTTTCGGCCACCACATCGGTCGTCGCGTCCACGACGTAGACGTCGTTGCCGGTACCGCCGACCATGGAATCGGTCCCGCTCCCGCCATCGAGAGTGTCGTTTCCCCCCGCTGCGTTGAGCGTGTCGTTGCCCGCGCCGCCCGCCAGCGAGTTGTCGGCGCCATTCCCGGACATCGTGTTGTTGTCGCCGTTTCCGGTACCCGCCGCAACCGTCCCCATCAGGACCAGGTTTTCCACGTTGGCGGCCAGCGTGTAACCGGTGGCGGTCGCCTGCACGGTGTCGGTCCCTTCGCCGGAAACCTCGAGCACGGAATCCGTCGTGGCATCGACCAGGTAGAGATCGTTTCCGGCACCCCCGGCCAGCGTATCCGTCCCGCTGCCGCCGTCCACGGTGTCGTTTCCGGCCCCGCCCGCGATGGAGTCGGCGCCGATGCCCCCGGTCAGCGAGTCGTTGCCCGCGGCCCCCGAGAGGCTGTCGTTGCCGCTGCCGCCGTCGATCTGGTTGTCGGCTCCGTTGCCGGTGATCACGTTGTCGAGAACGTTGCCCGTTCCCGCGACGATGGTCCCGAGGAGGGCGAGATTCTCGATCTCCGACGCCAACGTGTAGGCTTCGACGGATGCTTGGACGGTATCGATGCCCTGTCCCGCCGTCTCGGCTTCGGTATCGCCGAGACTGTCCACGAGGTAGACATCGTTGCCGGCGCCTCCGGCCATGCTGTCGTCGCCCGTCCCCCCGTCCAGGACGTCGTTGTCGGCGCCTCCCGACAGGGTGTCGGCCCCCGCCAGGCCCAGCAGCGTGTCGTTGCCGGCGGCACCGTCCAGGGTATTGCCAATGGCATTGCCGGTCAAGGTGTTGTCGGTGGCGCCGCCGGTCCCCGCCGCGATGCCGGCGAGCAGGACGAGGTTCTCCACATTGGCCGAGAGCGCGTATCCGGTGACCGCCGCCTGTACCGTGTCCGTTCCCTCGCCCAGGTTCTCCGCCACAGCGTCGCCCAGGCTATCCACCAGATAGGTGTCGTTCCCCGCGCCTCCGACCAGGGTGTCGTTGCCTTCCTGTCCGTCCAGCACGTTGGCGGCCGCGCTTCCGACCAATACGTCGGCATAGCGGGTGCCACGGAGATCCTCCATGTTCAACAGCGAATCCGTGCCCCCCCAACCGTCCAGCGCCTTGCCCGAAGCGATCGTGACCGAGGCCACGGCAACGCCGTTCCAGGTCCCGGCCAGACCGAGGGTGGCGAGGGTGACGGGACTCGCCGACAGATTGGCGATGGTGCCGTTGCCGTCTCCATCCAGGTCGAATTCCTCCCGGTAATCGGCCCGATCGATTCCCGCGCCGCCATCCAGTGTGTCGTTGCCCGCCATGCCTGTCAGCGCGTCGTTGCCGGCACTGCCGGTCAGGCTGTCGGCGAAATCGGAGCCGAGGAGCGCCTCGAAACCGTTCAGGTGGTCCGTCGAACCCCAGCCGTCCTGGGCCAGGCCCGTGCCGAGATTCGCGGCCACACCGGTCGGCGAGTAACGGTACTCCGCCCGGTCGAATCCGAGGCCGCCATCCATTTCGTCGTCGCCGGCCATCCCTTCGAAGCCCTCGAAATCCTGGTCGCCGACGGGGCTGGTGTCGCGGCCGACGAAGATGTCGGCGAACGCAGAGCCTCTGACCATGTTGATGTCGCGCAGCGTGTCGGTGCCGCCCCACCCATCGACCACGGTGCCGAGGGCAGTGTTGGCGATGATCCCCGCCACGTCGGCGGCGTAATCGGCGCGGTCGAAATCGGTCGTGTCTATCGTCCCGGTGAGCGCCGCCCCCCGGCTGCCGGCGATGAAGTCGTTGCCCTGGCGGCCCACGAAGGTTTCCATGAGAAGACCCACAGCACTGGTGCTTCCCCCTCCGCCTACCAAAACGTCCGAAAAAGTGGAACCCAGCACACCGTCGATGTTGGCCAGCACATCCGTGCCCGACCCGCTCGCGAAGCCGCTGCCCGCCGCCATCGCGAGCGCCGGATTCAACACCGTGCCGCCGACCACGATGGCATCCGCGGCGATCGCACTCCCGCTCAGATTGACGTAGGCCGCATTGGCCGACTCGTAGCTGGACAGCACGAAGTACCCGTACTTGGAGGCCGTGCCGTTGGCGCCGCCAGTAAGGGTGTCATTCCCGCCACGCCCCTCCAGGAACCAGACCGGATCGTCCCCGCGACCGCCGATCGTTCCGGCACCGGTATCCACGGTGAGGGCATCTCCGCTCGCGCCACCAATCACCTGCTCCAGGCCAGCCCCCAGAACGTCGTTGGCCCCCGAGCCGTCGTTGTTGGTACCGGCCAGGCCGAGGAAGATGGTGACGGCGCCAGCGGCAGCGGAGTAGTCCAGCGTGTCGAATCCGGCGCCGCCGACCAGCGAGTCCGCGCCGGCACCCCCGACGAGGCGATCGTCCCCCAGGCCTCCGTCCAGCGTGTCGGCCCCTGCGCCCCCGTCCAACGTGTCGCGACCGGCCGACCCCGCGAGACTGTCGGCACCGGCGAGCCCCGTGAGCAGGTCGTCGCCGGCTCCCCCATCACACCGGCGCCGTCATCAACGTCGTTGAAGGAAACGGCGAACTC
>DAOLKI010000238.1:0-4692 GCA_035331665.1 Rhodocyclaceae bacterium | reverse complement strand
GGGGGCCGCGATTGACCAGGTCGCCGACGAACCACAGCCGGTCGCGGCCGCGATCGAAGCTGATATAGTCCAGCAGGCGCAGGAGGGGCTCGTAACATCCCTGCAGGTCGCCGATCGCATAAGTCGCCATTGCCGCAGTTTACCGTGAGCCCCGCCCCATCCCCGCGCATCCTGGTCATCCGCCGCGACAACATCGGGGACCTCGTGTGCACCACCCCGCTGCTGCGCGCCCTGCGCGAACGTTTTCCGGACGCCTGGCTCGGCGCCCTGGTGAACAGCTACAACGCGCCGGTCCTGGCCGGCAATCCTGATCTGGACGAGGTGGCCGTCTACACGAAGGCCAAGCACCGCGGTGCCGGCGAGACCCTGCCCGGCGTGCTGTGGGCCCGCGCGCGCATGCTGCTGCGCCTGCGCGCCGCGCGCCTGGACGACATCATCATCGCAACCCCCTCGGCACAGCCGAGGACGGTGCGCCTGGCGCGCTGGCTCGGACCCCGCCGGGTGATCGGCTTCGGCGACCTGTCCGGCCTGGACCTGGCCCTCCCACCCGCCGGCACGCCGATGACCGAGGCGGAGGACGTGTTCCGCATCGCGGCCGCGTACGGCATCGCGGGGCCGCCACCGCCGTGCCGCGTCGTCGCTCCCGCCGATGCCTCCGGGCCGGGCCGGCTCACGGTGGCGATCCATGTGAGCGCCAGGAAACCCTCGCAGCGCTGGCCGGCCGAACGCTTCGTCGCCCTGATGCGCGAACTGAGGAGCGAACACGACGCGGATTTCGTGCTCCTCTGGGCGCCGGGGGCGGCCGACAACCCCCTGCATCCGGGCGACGACGAAAAAGCGGCGCAGATCGTCGCCGCCCTCGGACCCGGCTTTCCGGTGCGGGCCGCGCCGACCTCGACGCTGGCCGAACTGATCCGCGCCCTGGCCGGCTGCCGGTTCATGGTGTGCGGCGACGGCGGGGCCATGCATCTGGCATGCGGGCTCGGCCTGCCGATCGTCTGCCTGTTCGGCCGCTCCGACGCAACCCGCTGGCGTCCCTGGGGCGTGCCCTACCGGCTGCTGCAGATGCCGAGCGAGAACGTGGCGGACATTCCGGTCGAAGCCGTCGCCCGGGCCTTCCGGAGTCTCGCCGGGGAAACCGCGGCCGCGGGGGGCGCCGCGCGATAACGCGGGCCGAGCATCATTCGTCGGCCGATGCCGGGGCGTATTCGGGCACCCAGGCGGCGAGGTCGCGCCGGACGGCATCGGCGGACCGGGTCGGCGCCGCGAGCCACTCGCCGAGGCGCCCAAGCCACGCCGTGTCCCGCGCGGCCTCGGGACGGTGGATGCGGAGCTTCGGATGCGGCGTGGGCAGCGTCGTCTCGCCGTCCGCCAGCAGTTCCTCGTAGAGCTTCTCCCCCGGCCGCAATCCGGTGAACTCGATGCGGACCTCGGTTTCGCTGAAGCCGGAAAGGCGGATCATGTCCCGGGCCAGATCGGCAATGCGGATCGGTTCGCCCATGTCGAGCACGAAGATCCGTCCGCCCTCGGGGCCCTCGCTCGCCATCAGGCCGGCCTGCAGGACGAGCTGGGCCGCCTCGGGAATCAGCATGAAGTAGCGGACGATATCCGGGTGGGTCACGGTCACCGGCCCGCCGGCGGTGATCTGCTCCTTGAACTTGGGGATCACGCTGCCCGAGGAGCCGAGCACGTTTCCGAAGCGCACCATCACGAACCGCGTGTCTCCGCGCGCCGCGCAATCGGCGCCGGCCTGGACCGCCTGGCACACCAGTTCGGCCAGGCGCTTGCTGGCGCCCATGACGTTGGTCGGGTTGACCGCCTTGTCCGTGGAGACGAGCACGAATTCGCGCGCCCCGCAGGCCACGGCCGCGCGGGCGACCCGCCAGGTTCCGAGAACGTTGTTGCGCACGGCCTGCCAGGCGTTCTCCCCCTCCATCATCGGCACGTGCTTGTACGCCGCCGCATGGAAGACGACGGCGGGCCGGTGCTCGGCGAACACCTCGGCGAGGCGTTCCGCGTCCCGCACGTCGCCGATGGCGCAGGTCACCGGGAGTCGCGGCCAGCGGCCGGCGAACTCCTGCTCCATCCGGTACAGCGCGAATTCGGAGACTTCGTAGAACACGAGCCGGGCAGGACCGAAACGGGCGATCTGCCGGCACAGCTCCGAACCGATGGATCCGCCGGCCCCGGTGACGAGCACCACCTTTCCGGACAGCAGCCCCTGCAGGCCCGCGTCGTCCAGCTGCACCTGCTCGCGGCCGAGCAGATCCTCCAGTTCGACGCGGCGAACCTGGGAGATGGAGACCCGCCCGCCCATGAGGTCGTCGAAGGCGGGGACCGTCAGGACCGTCAGGCCGGCGGCGTTCGCCAGTTCGACGGCCCGGCGGCGCGCCGACGGCGATGCCGAGGGCATCGCGATGATCGCGTGCGCCACGCCGAGGCGACGCGCGCTTTCCCCTACGGTGTCGAGGGGCCCCAGCACCGGCACGTCGTTGATGCGTCGTCCGTGCCGTGCGGCGTTGTCGTCCAGGACCCCGACGGCATGCCATTCCCGGCTGCGGCCCAACTCGCCGAGCAGCATGGCCGCCGGGTCGCCGGACCCGATCACGAGGACAGGTTTCTTCGCGTCCTGGCGCAGGAAGGCGAGATGCCCGTCCTTCCATGCCCGGTACAGGAACCGGTCGCCCCCCATGACCATCAGTAGAAGGATCGGATGCAGGATCAGGACGGAGCGGGGGACACCATAGAAGCCGCTGGCCACCACCGCGCCCGCCACCACGCAGGCGCCAATCAGCACCGCCGCCAGCAGGCGGCGCAGGTCCCCCATGCTGGAGTAGCGCCAGATGCCCCGGTACAACCCGAGGCCGAGATACACCGCGCCGTACAGGGGCATCACGCCGGCGAGAGTCTTCCAGCCGGCGATCCAGAACTCGCGCGGAATGTCGAAATTGAAGCGCAGCCAATAGGCGGCGATCCAGGCGAGCCCGGTGGCGACGAGGTCGTGGCCGAGCGCCAGGAGCGCCCGCGGATGCATCACGGGCACACCGCCGCGGCCATGACCCTGGCGACCGCCGCCGCGGCGTCGCGCATGTCGCCCTCGTCCAGCGTGGGATGGACGAGGAACATCAGGCTGGTGTCGCCCAGCAGGCGTGCGGCCGGGTACGGCCGGGAAGGCCCGAAACCGGCGGCGACGAAGGCCTGCTCTCGGTAGATCTCGCTGCAACTCCCGGCCATGCAGGGTATTCCTTCGGCATTGATCGCGGCGGCGACGCGATCCCGGTCCCACCCCGGGCAGAGGCTGGCCGGATCCACGTAGGCGTAGAACTTGTACCAGGCGTGCCGGAACCCCGGCCCGGGCCGCGGCATGCGCAGGCCGGGAACCCGGCCGAGCCGTTCGAGCAGGGTCTCCGCATTCCCGGCACGCCGTTGCCGCCACCCCTCGAGCTTGGCGAGCTGGCGACGTCCGATGGCGGCCTGCATCTCGGTCATGCGCCAGTTGGTGCCGAAGGATTCGTGGAGCCACCGGAACCCCGGGGGGTGGACCCGGTTGAACACCGCGTCCCAGTCCTTTCCGTGGTCCTTGTAGGCCCATGCCCTGCGCCACAGGCCGGTGTCGTCGCTGACCAGCAAGCCGCCCTCGCCGCCGGTGGTCATGATCTTGTCCTGACAGAAGGAATACGCGCCGGCGTGTCCTATGGTGCCCACCGGACGGTCCTTGTACCTCGCCCCATGGGCCTGGGCACAGTCCTCGACGACGTACAGGCCGTGCTCCGCGGCAAGGGCCATGATCGGGTCCATGTCGCAGGGCCAACCCGCCAGGTGCACGGCCACCACCGCCCGCGTCCGCGGTCCCAGGACGGCGCGTATGGTTTCCGCCGTCATGTTTCCGCTGTCCGGATCCACGTCGGCAACGACGGGAACGGCGCCGAAGCGGACGGCACAACTGGCGGACGCGATGAAGGTGCGGCTGGGCACGATCACTTCGTCGCCGGGCGCAAGCCCCAGGGCGTGCAGGGCCAGTTCGAGGGCCGCCGTGCCATTCGCCAGGGAAATGGCGTGCCGGCACCCCAGGTAGGCGGCGAACTCATCCTCGAACCGCCGGCATTCCTCGCCGGTCCAGTAATTCACGCGCCCCGACCGCAGGACCGCGGCGGCGGCGGCGACTTCGTCCTCGTCGAAATGCGGCCATGGGGCGAAGGGTGCCCTGCGCACGGGTTCGCCGCCGTCGACGGCCAGATCGGCACCCGGCACGCTCATGCGCATCCCCGCGGCCGGGCCGGGGTTCCGACGACGACCATGCCGTCCGCAACGTCGGCCGTGACGGTGGCGCCGGCACCGACCACCGCGCCCGCGCCGACCCGGCATCCGGGCAATACCACGGCGCCGACGCCCAGCAGGGCGCCATCCCCGACGGCGGCCTCTCCGCAGATCCGGCAACCCGGCGCCACGTGCACGCCATCCCCGATCACGCAGTCGTGGTCGACGCTAGCGCCCGTATTGACGATCGCATGGGATCCGATGCGCGGCTCGGGATTGACGACGACGCCGGCCATCAGGACCGTCCCAGCGCAGATCGCGACGGGGCGGCCGATGATCGCCAAATAATGCACGACCGGGAGCAAAGCGGCGCCCCGCCTCCCGCCGCCGAGGACCGGATGCGCTACGTGGAGGTGCTCCGGGCGTTCCTGCGCG
>DAOLKI010000237.1:0-4700 GCA_035331665.1 Rhodocyclaceae bacterium | reverse complement strand
CGCCGCCCTGGCCGCGGCCGAACCGGAGAACCTGGATCGGCAGATCGCCTGGATGCGGACCCTGCGCGAGGCCGGACAATGGGACGAAGCGCGCCGCGTCTTCGAAACGGCGCTGCCGCGCGGGCTCGACCGGGCGGCGGTGCTCATCGAAGGCGGCATGATCCTCGAACACTTCGGCGACCACCAGGCGCTGGTGGCCCTCTACGAACGGCTCGACGGACTGCTGCCGGACAACGCCATGGTCAAGTTCCACCTGGGGCTGAACCGGCTGCGCATCAATCGCAACACGCCCGCGCTCGGCGCCCTGCGCGAGGCGGAGTCCCTGGGACTCGCCGAAAAGGCCCTCTGGGTGAATCTCGGCACCGCGCTGGCGCGCCTCGACCGGGTGGACGAGGCCCTGACCTACCTGGAAAGAGCCGCCCCGGCCTACGAGACCGACCCGAGCGCCTACGTCTTCGCCTTCGCCCTGCGGCAGAAGATCTGCGACTGGCGCGGGCACGCGGAACTTCCGGAAACGCTGCTCGCGCCCGCCGTGGCGGGCGCCAACCCGGATGCCTATCCGGCGTTGCCCTTCCCCTTCACGGCATTTCCGGGGCGCATCGACGAGGGCGACCAGCTCGTCATCGCACGGCGCTTCGCCGCTTTCGTGGCCAGGGGCATCACCCCCTACGGCCAGCACCCGGCCGCCGGCCGGGGCCGGCGCATCCGCCTTGGTTACCTTTCGGCAGACTTCCACGACCATGCCACCGCCCACCTGATGCTGGGCATGTTCAAGCGGCACGACCGTGAACGCATCGAAGTCGTCGCCTATTCCTACGGGCCGGATGACGGGTCCGACTACCGGCGCCGCATCCGCGCCGAGGTCGAGCGCTTCGTGGACCTGGCGGCCCTGTCGGACCGCGACGCAGCGGCGCGCATCCATGCGGATGGGATCGACGTCCTGGTGGACCTGAAGGGCTACACGCGGGAGGCGCGCACGGGAATCCTGGCCTGGCGGCCGGCGCCCGTGCAGGTGGCATGGCTCGGGTATCCGGGCAGCATGGGTGCACCGTTCATCGATTATGCCCTGGTGGACGCCAGGGTGGTGCCGGCGGAGGCGGCCCTCCACTACAGCGAGACGCTGCTCTACATGCCCGACTGCTACCAGGTGAACGACGACGAGCAGGCCGTCGCCGCCACCGTGCCGTCGCGGGCGGAGGCCGGGCTTCCGGCCAAGGGCTTCGTCTTCTGTTCCTTCTGCGCCCACTACAAGATCGACCCGGCGGCGTTCGACGCCTGGGCCGCGATCCTCGCCCGGGTGCCGGGCAGCGTCCTCTGGCTCATCGACGGTTATCCGCAGGCCCGCGAGAACCTGCGCCGGGAGATCGCGGCACGCGGCATCGCGCCGGACCGGCTGGTGTTCGCGGCGCGCCAGCGCAAGGACCTGCATCTGGCCCGGCACCGGCTCGCCGACCTGTTCCTGGACACCTTCGCCTACAACGCCCATACCACGATGAGCGATGCCCTGTGGGCAGGCCTGCCGGCCATCACCATTCCCGGCCGCACCTTTGCCACCCGGGTCGGCGTGAGCCTGTTGCAGGCCGCCGGCCTGCCGGAACTGGTGGCCCCCGACGCCGCGGCCTACGTGGAGCTGGCGGTCGCCCTGGCCCGCGATCGCAAGCGGCTCGCGACGCTCCGCGACCGCCTCGCCGCCACGCGCGAAGCATCGCCCCTCTTCGACACCGCGGGCTTCGTCCGCGACTGGGAAGCCCACGTGGAGACGATCGCCCGGGTCCCTGTGGCCGGAGAGCGCCGGGCGCGCCAGGAGGCGCTGCTGAAAGCCGCCATCGGAGAACTGGAGGCCGGCCGGCCCGACCAGGCCCTGACCGGGGCCGAGGCGGCGCTCGACGAGGGTTGCGCCCGGCCGGATGCCTGGAACGTTCATGCCGTCGCGCTGCGCCGGCTGGGACGCCTGCCGGCGGCGGACCGCGCCTACCGGCATGGCCTGGGACTGAAGCCGGATTATGCGGACATGCTGGGCAACCGGGCCAACCTCCTGCGCGATGAGGACCGCCTCGCGGAGGCCCTCCCCCTGTACCGCGAGGCCGTGCGCCTGGCCCCCGGCAACCGCAGCGCGCTGTCGAACCTGGCATCGGCCCTGTCCGCCCATGCCGAGCCGGCCGCCCAACTGGAGGTCCTGCGCGCCGCGGAGCGCCTGGAACCCGGAAACGCCGACACCCACTGGGACAAGGCCCTGGCCCTGCTGATGCTGGGGCGCATCGGCGAAGGGCTCGCCGAGTACGAGTGGCGCCACGCGCGCCGCAACCCGCCGCCCCGCGATTACCCGCGGCCCCCCTGGAAGGGGGAGGCCCTGGAAGGACGACGCCTCTTCCTGCATTGGGAGCAGGGCTATGGAGATGTCATCCAGTTTCTGCGCTTCGTGCCCTTGGCGGCTGCCAGGGGCGGTACCGTTTACCTCGAAGTGCAGCCGGGCCTGGGCGGCTTCGCCGCGGCCCAGCCGGGCGTCGCCGGTGCGGTGGAGCCGGGTCAGACCCTGCCGGAATTCGACTGCTGGGCGTCCCTGCTCAGCGTTCCCCACCTGCTCGGCATCGACGAGACCAATCTGCCCGCCGCGCGGCCGTACCTGCGGGTCCCGCACGGGGCGGCCGAGGCGTGGCGCCCGTCGCTTGCACGGTCCGGCCGGAAGGCGCGGCCCCGCGTCGGGCTCGTCTGGGCCGGCAATCCCAATGTCAAGAGCGACCGCCTTCGCTCGCCGCGTCTGGCGCCCCTGCTGCCCCTGTTCGCGATCAAGGACGTGGAGTGGGTGCTCCTCCAGCACGGCGACGGCCGGCGTGACCTCGAAGGGGTGAAACTGCCGCCCCATTGCCAGGACCCGGCGGCGCGGATCCGGGATTTCGGGGATACGGCGGCCATCATGGCGGAACTGGACCTGGTGATCAGTTCCGACACCTCCACGGCCCATCTGGCGGCCGCCCTGGGTTGCGAGACCTGGGTGCTGCTGTCCTTCGCGTCCGACTGGCGCTGGGGACTCGGCGAGACCAGCGCCTGGTATCCGGGGGTGCGCCTGTTCCGGCAGCCGGCCATCGGCAACTGGGACGAGCCCGTGCGCGGGCTCGCCGCGGCGCTCGGCAAGCGCTTCGGACTCAAGGTGCCCGCGTCGCGCGCAAGCCCCGCGCGCGCGCCCGCGAACGGGCCCGCGAGCGAGGCCGGGGCGGCCCTGCTGCAGGAAGCCTTTGCCTTGTATCAGCGCGGCCGCGAGCGGCTGGCCCGGCGGTTGGCCCGCGCCTCGCTGATGGAAAATCCCGTGCGCCCCGACGCGTGGTGCCTGCTCGGCGTCGTGGAACGCCATTTGGGCGAGAACGGCGCGGCGGAGCGGGCCTACCGGCGGGCCATCGCGCTGCTGCCCGGCTACGCCGACGCCTGGTACAACCTGGGCAATCTGCTGCGCGGCGACAAGCGGCTCGACGAGGCCCGTGCCGCCTACGGGAAGGTCGTCGCCCTGCGCCCGGACCACGCCCAGGCCCTCAGCCTCCTGTCGGACGTGCACCGGGAGCTGCAGGATCTGCAGGCCGCCGAGGCGGCCGCGCGCCGCGCGCTCGCGTTGCACCCGTCCTTCGCCGAGGCCTGGGGCCACCTGGGCAACGTCCTGAACGACCGGGAATGTTTCGACGAGGCCGTGGCCTGTTACGACAAGGCCCTGTCCCTGCCGGAACCGCCTCCGGAGACCCTGTACAACAAGGGCGTCGCGCTGCAGCGCTCCCGCCATGTGGAAGAGTCCGTGGCGTGCTACCGGGCCATCCTGGCGGCGAAGCCGCAGGAGGTGCCCGCCCATTACAACCTGGCGACCGCATTGCTCACCCTGGGCGGTTTCGCCGAGGGTTTCCGCGAATACGAATGGCGGCTGGCGAAACCGGACCTGCGGCCGCGGCCCTATCCCCAGCCCGCCTGGAACGGCGAGCGCCTGGACGGGCGCCGGCTCTTCCTCTACTGGGAGCAGGGCTATGGCGACAGCATCCAGTTCCTGCGCTTCGTGCCGCGCCTCCAGGCCCTGGGTGCCCGGGTGGTCCTCGAACTGCAGGCCGGCCTGAAGGGGGTGGCGGCAGCGATACCCGGGGTGGAGGCCGTTTGCGAGCCCGGTGACGAGGCGCCGGGATTCGACGTCCAGGCGCCGCTGATTTCCGTGCCCGCCCGCCTGGGACTCGCCTCGCCCGCGACGGCCATGCCCTACCTGTCGGTCCCCGGCGACGTGGCGACACGCTGGAAGCAACGCCTTGGGCCCCGGGGCACGGCGCGGCGCGTGGGCCTCGTCTGGGCCGGCAATCCGAACGTCAAGAACGATCGCGTGCGTTCGCCGCGCCTGGCCCCCCTGCTGCCGCTCCTCGCGTTGCCGGGCATCGAATGGGTGATCCTGCAACAGGGCGACGGCCGCCGGGACCTGGAGATGGCGGGGCTGCCGGAGGACCTGCGCGACCTGGCCGCCGAGGCCCGCGATTTCACCGACACGGCCGCGATCATGCTCGGCCTGGACCTGATGATCAGTTCCGACACCTCCACCGCCCACCTGGCGGCGGCCCTGGGGTGCCCGGCCTGGACCCTGCTCCACTACGCCGCCGACTGGCGCTGGATGGCCGGCGCGACGACGGACTGGTATCCGGCCATGCGCCTGTTCCGGCAGCCCGAGCCGGGCGACTGGACCACCC
>DAOLKI010000236.1:0-4745 GCA_035331665.1 Rhodocyclaceae bacterium | reverse complement strand
ATCCATCTCCAGGGTCATGCGCGTGGAGGCGCCCAGTTCCTCGCGTACCCGGGCGAGGACGATCTGCAGGAATGGATTGTCGGGGAGCGGGGCGACCTTGTCGTTCGGCTCGGCCGGGTAGATATGGATGCCCTCCCGGTCGGACAGCTCGGCCAGCAGCGCGTGGCGGGCATCGGGGCGGGCGGTTACCAGCGCGGCCCGGGTCAGGTTGGCGACGCTCACCAGCGTCTGGGCCAGTTGTCGCGCGCGCGGTTCCCGCTCGTAGATGTTGAACACGGCGAACCAGGCGAGCACCGACAGCAGCATGAGGCCCGCCAGCAGCAGGAAGGTGCGGACGAGCAGGGTCTTCGGAACCAACCTCACCGCCGTACGCTCCGTGGGCGGTACCCGGCGCGGCTACTGCTTCTGACCATCCGGCACGAACACGTAGCCGAAGCCCCAAACGGTCTGGATGTAACGCGGCTTCGCGGGATCGTCTTCCACCAGCTTGCGGAGGCGGGAGACCTGCACGTCGATGGCCCGGTCGAAGACCTCGTACTCGCGGCCGCGGGCCAGTTCCATCAGCTTGTCGCGGCTCATGGGCTGGCGCGGATGGGCCACCAGGACCCGCAGCACCGCGAATTCGCCGGTGGTGAGCTGGACGGTGTCGCCCTGGCGTTCGAGTTGCCGGGTCGCCAGATTGAGGCGGACGGCACCGAACTCGACGACTTCCTCGACCACCGCCGGCGCGCCGGGCGGCGGCGGCGCCGCCTTCCGGCGCAACACCGCCTGGATGCGGGCCACCAGTTCCCTGGGGTTGAAGGGCTTGGGCAGGTAGTCGTCGGCCCCCATTTCCAGGCCGACGATGCGGTCCACCTCGTCGCCCTTGGCGGTCAGCATGATGATGGCGACATCGTTGCCGGCGCCGCGCAGGCGCCGGCAGATGGCGAGGCCGTCCTCGCCCGGCATCATGAGGTCCAGCACGACGAGGTCGTAGAGTTCCCGGGTCATGGCCTTGTCCATGGCCTGGGCGCCGTCCACGGCTCGTGCGGCGAAACCCTGCTGGATCAGGTAGCGTTCCAGCAGCTGCCGCAGTTTGATGTCGTCGTCGACGACGAGGATCTTGCGTCGGTTCTCACTCATGGCGCGAATGCTAGCGGTAAGCGTGCGGACATGCCAGCCGGCCTTTACAGGTTCTTACATTTCCCCGCCACGCAGTCGAATTTCGTTTACACGTGCCGCCGAAGATGGCGTCCGTGCCGAAAGGCTTGCGAAGGAAGGGATCGCCATGGAAATCCGGTTTGCGCCCGTCGTTGCCCTCGTCGCGATCGTCGCGACCGTGCCTGCCGCCGCCACATCGACGTCCGGGGACGAAGCGGACCATCAACGCTATTACAATCTGCACCAGAGGATGAAATACGGAGTCCGGTCAGGTCAACCGACGGCCGAGGAGGCCGACGGGTCCGGCGGGCGTGGGACGCGCGTGGCGGACGCGGCCAGCGACCGCCCGCAGGGCATGCGGGATGGGGCGGCGGGTAGCCGTGCGGGCCGGAAGGCCATCGATGCGGCGCCCGCAAGGCCGGGCGCGATGAGGAGCGACAACTCATGAAACACGTGCGATGGTGGGCGACGACGGCGCTGCTGTGGGCTGCGGCCGCATCGGTGACGGTGCCTGCCGCCGCCCAGGAAAACCGCCTGGACCCGCGGCAACGTCCGGTTCCCGACGAGCGCCGGCTGTTGCCCATGGCGCCGCTTCCCGGGCAGGGGTTCGGCAGGGACGAGGGCGCCGACGGCCGTGGTGGACGACTGAGTCCCGAGGAGCGCCGGCAATTGCGTCGCGACATCCAGGATGCCCGTCGCGACATCTATCAGAGGGAACGCGGAGACCCGGGCTTCCGTCGTTTCTAGGCAACAAACGGAACGGCGCCGCGATCGGCGCGGTTCGCGGGGGCCTCGCCATGAGAGGCTCCCGGCGGCGGGCCCGGCCCCTCGGACAGGGTGGGCCAGGCCGCCGAGCGCGCGGCAAGTCCGGCCGCCCCGACCCGCCGCTCGATCGCCCGGTGGCGGCGCTTTCCCGCCACGATTTCCCGCCATGCCCACGCCGATCGCAAGCATCGGTCGTCCAGGGCCTCCCGTGGGATTCGCCGCGGTTCGCGAGCCGCCTTGACAGGTTCGCCGACTCGGGTATATAAACCAAAACGTTTATAAACCATTCAGTAAAGTAAAGCGCATGGTTGCGACGGCCGGAAGATCCGACGCGCGGTCGGACTCCCTGAGCACCGTTTTCATGGCCCTGGCAGACCCCACGAGGCGTGCCATGCTGCAGGCGCTCACCCGCGGCGAACGCACGCTGACCGAACTGGCCGCGCCGTTCGCCATCAGCGTCCCGGCGGTGAAGAAGCACCTGCGGATTCTGGAACGCGCCGGGCTCATCTCCCGAAGCCGGCAGGCCCAGCGCAAGCCATGCGCCCTGCGGGTCGAGCCCCTGCGCGACGCTGCGGACTGGATCGCACGCCATCGCGCCGAGTGGGAGGCCAGGCTCGACAGGCTGGATGCGTTCGTCATGGCCATGCAGGCGGGTGAAGAGGCGGCGCGGAAAGAGGCATCGGGCAAGCGGGCCGGTGCGCCGCGATCGCGCAACGTGGTGAAGGCCAACCCCCAGACAGGAGAACGAAAATGATCGACAAATTGCCGCCGCTCGCCCTGCCCATCGCCCCGGAGGCGACCGAAACGATTGCGCAGCCGGGCGGTTCCCAACTCGTCCAGGTCAGACTGATCAGGGCGCCGCGGGAGCGGGTGTGGACCGCCTGGACCGAGCCGGACCAGTTGGGCCAATGGTGGGGCCCGGCGGGCTTCTCTCTCACCACGGAACTGTTCGAGTTCCGGGTCGGCGGGCACTGGGTATTCACGATGCATGGTCCGGATCCCGATCCCGCCTCCCGGAATCCCGGCGCCCCGCGCGATTTTCCGAACCACGTCGTCTGGGACCGCATCGAGCGGGGGGGCGGCAGCGGCGACGGGGCAGGGGCGGCCGGTCCCTGGGTCCTCGGTTACCGGCATGTGCAGGCGGACAGTGTCGAGAGCGCACTGTTCACGTCCGTGGTGACCTTCGAGGAACGGGACGGCCACACGCTCCTGACATGGTGGGCCGATTTCGGCAGCAACGCATTGCGCGAACAACTCGACCGCGATTACGGCGCCGCCCGCGGTGGCCGGGAGACGACGGCAAGGCTGGCCGCCCACGCGGAAGGCGCCGGCCTCGACGAAACCGGCCGGGCCGACGGTTTCCGGCTGGTGCTGTCGCGGATCCTGCCGGTTCGCCGCGAGACGGTCTGGCGGGCCTGGACCGAGCCGTCACTCCTGATGCGGTGGTTCTGCCCGCGCCCCTACGCCGTGGATCGGTGCGATCTCGACCTGCGCGCCGGCGGGCGTTTCTTTACCCACATGGTCGGCCCCGACGGGTGGCAGGGCGATAATGACGGGTGCTATCTGGAGGTCGTGCCGGGAGAAAGGCTGGCGTTCACCGACCTGCTGCTCGCGGACTGGCGCCCCGCACCGGACCCGTCCATGCGTTTCACCGCGACCGTGGTTCTGGAAGACGCCGGCGGCGGGCGCACGAAATACACCGCCATCGTCCGCCATGCCACCGCGCAAGGTCGCGATGCCCATGCGAAGATGGGCTTCCACGACGGTTGGGGAACGGCGACCGACCAGCTCGTCGCACTGGCCGCCGGGTTTTGACGGGGACGTGGCCGGCGGAGCCGGGGGAGCGGGGGATCATCCGGGTCCCCCCGAAGCGGTCCGGGCGCCGGGCGGCCCCGAACCGGCGCGGCATGCGCCGAACGCCCGATCCCCTGGTGCCGCGCCGAGACGCTGCCGGTGTCGTCCGGGCGTGGCGAGCGGGTGAATTCACCTGCCCCGTGGCGGGGGCCAGGGGATGGAGGGGCTACTTCATCAAACCCTCGGCCTTCAACGCCGCCTGCACGGCGGGACGGGCGACGACGCGGCCCAGGTAGGCCGCGAGGTTCGGCCATTGGCCCACGTCCAGGCCAACGTACTGTCCCCAACTCAGGCACGTGAACAGGTAGCCGTCGGCGACGGTGAATTGCTCGCCCATCAGGTAGGGCTGGTTGCCCAATTTCTCCGCCACGAAGCCGATGCGGCGCACCAGCAACGCCTTGGCCGCCTCCTTCCAGTCGGCCGAGGCGGCCGGGTTGAACATCGGGCTGAAACTCTTGTGGATCTCGGTCGAGATGTAGTTCAGCCATTCCTGCAGGCGATAGCGTTCCAGCGTGCCCGCCGGAGGGGCGAGCTTCTTCTCCGGCACCCGATCGGCGATGTACTGGACGATGGCCGGACCCTCGGTCAGCACCTGGCCGTCGTCGAGTTGCAGCGTGGGCACGTAGCCCTTCGGATTCACGGCCAGGTAGTCGCCGCCGTTGCCCATCACCTTGGTCTTCAGGTCCACGGATTCCAGTTCATGGGGCAGGCCTGCCTCGCACAGGGCGATATGGGGCGAAAGGGAGCAGGCGCCGGCTTTGTAGTAGAGCTTCACGGAGTTCTCCTGGTTGGGGGCGGCGTCCGCCGCCGGGTTGGATCGGCTTAAATCTCGAGAATACTAGGGGGGTATCCGGGGCCGCGTCAACCGTGCCTTCCGACATTCCTTTCGGCACTTGAAATCCGTTTGCGCAGCCCCATATCGCCCGGTTGTAACTCGAGGAGGAATCCATGACCACCACCGCCGCCGGCCAGAAGGAGACGCTGGG
>DAOLKI010000235.1:0-4753 GCA_035331665.1 Rhodocyclaceae bacterium | reverse complement strand
CGCTTGCGCAACGCGTTCAGGGATTCCATCTGGATTTGCCGAACCCGTTCGCGGGTCAGGCCCATGTCGGCCGCCAGTTCCTCGAGGGTGGCAACCTCGCGACCGTTCAATCCATAGCGCCGCTCGAGGACCTCCCGCTGGCGGTCGTTCAGCTGCCCGACCCATTCGGCGACCCGGGCTTCCATCTCCCGGGCTTCCATCAGGGCATCGGGCTGCTCGTCCCGGTCGCCCGCCAGGGCATCGGCCACCGACAGGTCCGGGTCTATCTCCAGCGGGGCATCCAGGGAGGCGGTGCGCTCGGAAAGCGCCAGGACCCGCCGGATCTCCTCCGCCGGCTTGCCCAGCGCGCGGGCGGCGATCTCGATGCCGTCGCTGGCGCCCGGGTTCTGCTCGGTGGCGTGCCGCAGGGCCTTCAGCACCACGTTCAGATCCTTGATCACGTGGACCGGGAGGCGGATGGTGCGCGACTGGTTCATGATCGCGCGTTCGATGCTCTGCCGTATCCACCAGGTGGCATAGGTGGAAAAACGGAAGCCGCGTTCCGGGTCGAACTTCTCCAGGGCGTGGATCAGACCCAGGTTGCCCTCTTCGATCAGGTCGTCGAGGGGAATGCCACGGTTCAGGTAATGCTTGGCGATGCTCACGACGAGCCGCAAGTTCGACTCGATCATGCGCTGGCGGGCGGCGAAGTCTCCTCCCCGCATGCGACGGGAAATGTCGAGTTCCTGCTCCGGCGACAGCAGCGGGTTGGCGCCGATCTCGTTCAGGTAGAGCTGGGTGATGTCGTCGAAGAACTCCTCCGGGGCTGCCTCTCCGCGTCCGACATCCTCCCCGTCCGCAGGCTCCCCGATGGCCTCGGACTCCGCCCCCGGATATTCCTCCTCGTCGCGGCCCGCCATCAGCGCGCCGGCAATAACTTGAGGGGATCCACCGGCTTGCCCTGGCGGCGGATCTCGAAATGGAGCTTGGGAGTGTCGGTATCGGTGTTCCCGACCTCGGCGATCTTCTGGCCCCTGGCGACGGTCTGCCCTTCCTTGACCAGGATCCTGCTGTTGTGCGCATAGACGCTGGAATAGAGGTCGCCGTGACGGACGATCAACAGGTTTCCGTAACCGCGGATGGCGCTGCCCGAATAGGTGACCTTGCCGCCCGCGGCCGCCAGGACCGGGTCGCCGGCCTTGGCGGCGATGTCGACCCCCTTGTTGCCCCCCTCGACGAATGGCGCCGTGACCTTTCCAGCCGCCGGCCACACCCACTCGGTGGCTTCGTCGCCGGACGCCGCAACGGGTGCCGCAGCGGGCGGCTTCTCGGGGGGCTTCTCGGCGGGACGCGCGGTTTCAGCCTGCTTTTCCGCCGGCTTCGCAGCGGGTGGGTCACCCTTCTGGGCCTGAGCCCAGGCGGCCTCCGACCAGGGCTGCTTGCCCCCCCTCGGCTCCTTCTTCAGGGATTCGGTATTGGCGGACGAGGTCTCGGCCGCCCCCAGGGACCGGGTCTCCACCGGGGCGCCGGTGACGACGGGCCGGGCGACCGCGCCGCCGGTATCGGGCGGCGTGACCCTCAACTGCTGCCCGACTTCGATGCGGTTGGGATTCTCCAGGTAGTTCCAGGCGGCCAGTTCCTTGTAGTCCGCCCCATGGTCCAGGGCGATGCGGTACAGGGTATCGCCCTTCTTGACGACGTAGAAACCCTCGCGGACCTCGGGGGCCGCCGCCGCGGCAGGCACCGGCGCGGTTTTGCCGGCGGCGGCGCCCGGACGCTCCTCCACCGGCGCGGGGACGTGGCTGGCGCATCCGGCCAGGATGAAAAGGACGACGGCGAAGAGCAGGCGCGGCATCATCATTCCACTCCCGGCAGCAAGGGGACGAAGCGGACCGGATCGTAGCGGGTCTCGGTGAACCCCTTGGGACCGCGTTCGACGAGGACGAGTTCCTGCACGCCGAAACCCACGGGCATGATAAGCCGTCCTCCGGGCGCCAGCTGGTCGCGCAGGGCCGGCGGCACGGAGGCGCCCGCCGCGGCGACGGCAATGCTGTCGAACGGGGCTGCCTCCGGCAGCCCTCCCATTCCATCCGCATGCTTCAGGCGGACCCAGGTCTGCCGGGTCTGGCGCAGGTTCTCCCGGGCCATGGCGAGCAGCGGGGCGAGCCTCTCGACGGCGAAGACGTTCTTCGAGAGCTGGGCCAGCACGGCCGCCTGGTAGCCGCACCCGGCGCCGATCTCCAGGGTCTTGCCCAGTTCGCGGCCGGCGATCAGAAGTTCGATCATGCGCGCGACCACGTAGGGCTGCGAGATGGTCTGGCCCAGGATCAGCGGCAACGCGGTGTCCTCGTAGGCCCGGTGCGCCAGGGCCTCCTCGACGAAGATGTGGCGGGGCACCGCGGCCATCGCCGCCAGGACCCGTTCGTCGCGGATGCCCTCCTCCCGCAGGCGCTCGATCATCCGCGCCCGCGTGCGCTGGGAGGTCATTCCGATGCCATGCAGGCTGTTCATCCGAGCCAGTTGGCGACGCGCGGCATCTGGGCCGCATGGGTGAGATCGATCTGCAGGGGTGTCACCGAAATCCACCCGTCTCCCACGGCATGGAAGTCCGTCCCCGGACCCGCGTCGGCCGCCTCCCCCGCCGCGCCGACCCAATAGACCGTCTCGTGGCGCGGGGTGATCTGCTTGACCACCCCTTCCGCCTTGTGGCGCTTGCCCAGCCGGGTCACCTGCCGGCCGCGCAGTTCCTCGTAGGGGATGTCCGGCACGTTGACGTTGAGCAGCACCGGTTCCGGGAACGGCTCGCCTTGGAAGCGGGCCACCATGTCCACCGCGATCCGGGCGGCCGTGTCGAAATGCCGGCCCCGCTTGCTGGCCAGCGACACCGCGATGGACGGAATGCCAAGCAGGTAGCCTTCGGTGGCCGCGGCGACTGTCCCGGAGTAGAGCGTGTCGTCACCCATGTTCGCCCCCAGATTGATGCCGGAGATCACCATGTCCGGCAGGAAATCGAGCATGCCGGTCACGGCCAGGTGGACGCAATCGGTGGGCGTGCCATTCACGAAATGGAAGCCGTTCGGCGCCTTGCGCAACGACAGCGGGCGGTCCAGGGTCAGCGAATTGCTCGCGGCGCTGCGGTCCCGCTCCGGGGCCACCACCGTGACCTCGGCCAGTCCGGACAGGGCCTTCGCGAGGACTTCGATGCCAGGGGCGAAGTAGCCGTCGTCGTTGCTGAGGAGGATGCGCATGGGGTCGTCGGATCGGCGGCCGCGGTTCTGGTCGGAGTGCTGATTGTAGCGCAGCGCCCCACCCCACCCCGACCGGATAGGGGCGCAATTCGCGCCCATTTCGGGCTCATTTTGCCCCCTCTTCCCGCACCATCCGCGCCCCGCTCCGGGGGGCCGTCCTGGCTACAGGCCGCGAGCCCATGCCGGCCTGAGCCGCACATTCTCCGGATGTTCCAAGGCCATCCGCACCTGGGCGAGCAGGCGCTCACGATCGGCCCCGAGCGTCCCCTTCAGGATCAGCCAGTTGGAGGCATGGTCGCTGCGGAAGATGGTGCGGCGCAACTCCAGGCCGCCGATGAAACGCTCCATCTCGCGGAACAGGCCTTGCTGATCGAGCGGTTCCCAGTCCGCGAAACCGGCGCGGAAGCGGTCTTCGCCGCGCGGGAAGGAAACCACCAGGGTGGACAGGTATTCGGGCTGGGTCTCGTTCATCAAACGCGCCGAATTGTCCGCGTGCTGCTCCCACAGCGGCACGCCTCCGAGTCCGTTCAGGATCATCACCGACCGGCCGATCCCGGCCTCGCCCAGCTTGACGAGAGCATCGCGGGTCGAGGCGCAGGTCTCGCCCTTGTTCACGCGCGCCAGCACTTCGTCGTCCCCCGACTCGGCGCCCACATAGGCGAGGGCAAGGCCCGCGTCGGCCAACTCGCGCAGCTCCGCGACACTCTTCCGCCGCAGGTTGCGGGGCAGGCAGTAGCTGGACACGCGATGGACGGCCGGCAGATGCGCGCGGATGGCGGCGAGGATTTCCAGGAGGCGTCGGGTCGGCAGCACGAGGGCATCGCCGTCGGCGAGGAATACGCGGCGGACCGCATGGCCGAAATGTTCGCCGCTATGGACGATGGAGGCCAGCACCTCGGCCGGGTCCCGTGCCCTGAACTTCTTCTGCGGCGCGGTGTACATCTCGCAGAAGGTGCAATGGTTCCACGAACAGCCGTCCGTGACCGGCAGGATCAGGGACTCCGCTTCGCTGGGCGGCCGGAATACGGGCTCCACGTACCGGATGGGAAATTCGTCCATGGCCGGATTCTACCCGGGCACCCCGACGCCGCTGCCGCAGGGACTTCGGCGAAATGATCAGGACCGCATTGCCTTACTGGCACTTCTTCGAGAGCTTTCTCAAACACGATCCCGTTCGAACCGCAGCGCGTCCGCTGCGACGCAGCGAAGGCACGGCCTTTTTTTCCGCGGCGCCGGGCGCGAACCCTTCCGCACAGGGCCAATTCCGCTACACTTCGCGGGCCCTTTCATCACCCCGGGAGTCCCGCCGCCATGAACAAAAGTGAATTCATCGATGCAGTCGCGAAGAAAGCCAACGGCACCAAAGCCGCCACCGAGGTGGTCGTGAATGCCGCCCTGGACGTCTTGACGGAAGCCCTCGCCAAGGGCGACGGCGTGCAGTTCGTCGGCTTCGGCACCTTCGGCGTCACCGAACGCAAGGCCCGTACCGGCCGCAACCCGCAGACCGGCAAGGAAATCAAGATCGC
>DAOLKI010000234.1:0-4761 GCA_035331665.1 Rhodocyclaceae bacterium | reverse complement strand
GAGTCGAGGAACGGGTCCTCGAGGCCGCCCGCCAGGGCCGCGACCGGCCCGTGGAGATTCTCGGCCGCCGCGTCCCGGTGGTACATCGGGCGCCGGGCGTCATCTGGTTCGATTTCGCGACGCTGTGCGGCGGACCCCGGTCCCAGAACGACTACCTGGAATTGGCCCACCAGAACCACACCGTCTTCCTCTCGCGGGTGCCCCGCATGGGACGCGACAAGGCGTCCGAGGCCCGCCGGCTGACCTGGCTCGTGGACGTCTTCTACGATCACCGGGTGAAGCTCGTGGTCACGGCGGATGCCCCGGCCGAACAACTCTACGCGGAGGGGCCGCAGGCCGCGGAATTCGAGCGGACCGTGAGCCGCCTCATCGAGATGCGCTCCCACGACTACCTGGCGAGCGCCCACCGGCGCTTCGAGACCCACGCGCCCGACGGTGCTCAGGGCACCAGCACCGCCGCCCCCTGAAGCTCCCCGGTGCGCAGGCGGCGCAGGGCCTCGTTCGCCTGCCACAAGGGAAAGCGCGTCACCTCCGTTCGCACGGGCACCTGCGGCGCCAGGGCAAGGAACTCCTCGCCGTCGCGCCGGGTCAGGTTGGCCACCGAGCGCACCGTGCGCTCGCCCCACAGGATCGCGTAGGGAAAGGACGGGATGTCGCTCATGTGGATGCCCGCGCAGACCACGGTACCCCCCTTGCGCACCGCGCGCAGCGCCGCCGGAACCAGCGAGCCGACCGGCGCGAAAATGATGGCGGCATCGAGCGCGGCGGGCGGCGCCTCCTCCGATGACCCGGTCCATGCGGCGCCCAGGCGGCGCGCGAACGCGCGGCTGGCCTCGTCTCCGGCCCGTGTGAACGCGTAGATCTCGCGTCCCTGCCAGGCCGCCACCTGGCAGATGATGTGCGCCGCCGCGCCGAATCCGTAGATGCCCAGCCGGCGGGCTTCGCCGGCCATTACCAGCGACCGGTAGCCGATCAGCCCCGCGCAGAGCAGCGGCGCCATGTCGGCGGCATCACCGGTCTCGGGCATCGCAAAACAGAAGCGCTCGTCGGCCACGCAATGGCTCGCGTAGCCGCCGTCGATCTGATAGCCGGTGAAGCGGGCCGCGTCGCAGAGGTTTTCCCGGCCGGACAGACAATGCCCACACCGGCCGCAGGTGGCGCCCAGCCAGGGAATGCCGACCCGGATCCCGGGGGCGATCCGCGCGCCACGCCCCGCGGCGAGGACACGGCCGACGATCTCGTGGCCGGGGACGATGGGGGTCCGGATGTCGGGCAATTCCCCGTCCACGACATGGAGGTCGGTGCGGCACACGCCGCAGGCCTCCACGTCCACCAGTACCTGGCCCGGGCCGGGTGCCGGCGTAGGGCGTTCCTCCTCGACCAGGGCCGTTCCCGGCCGGTGCAGGACCATCGCGCGCATCGTTCCGCTCCCCCGGCAGAAATGCCAAATGGAATTCCGGCGGGCGCCTCGGCGGTGGACGTTGACGTCAACGGCAAGGGCTGCGCCGCGACCATCCTAACCCTGCCGCCGGCGAATGCAAGCCGGCCGCCGGCGGCGCGTGGAATCGCCTCGCGGAACAAGGCGGCGCGGGCCTTTACAGCGGCTCGACCTCGGTTAGAATGAATTCGTCTCCTCACCCGGAGGTTACGCCATGTTGCACACCGGACAAGCCGCGCCCGAGTTCGCCCTCCCCGATGCGGACATGGAACTGTTCGAACTCGCCGGTCTGCGCGGCAAGCGCAATCTGGTGCTGTTCTTCTACCCGAAGGACGGGACGCCCTACTGCATCCAGGAGGCCGTGGACTTTTCGGACCACGAGGACGAGTTCAACCGGCTCGGGTGCGAAGTCGTGGACGTGTCGCGGGACGACTGCCTGTCGCACGCCGATTTCCGGGACAAGCACGGCCTTTCGGTGCGCCTGCTCTCGGACGAGGAAGGTGAGGTGTGCAAGCTCTATGGCGTCAATCACTTTCGCGAACACAATGGCCACAAGCGTCTCACGGTCGTGCGTTCCACCTTCGTCATCGACCGCGATGGCGTCGTGCGCCATGCCCTCTACGACGTGAGTCCCAAGGGACACGCGGCCGAGGTTTTCCAACTGGTCAAGGCGCTGAACGGCTCGTCGCGCTGAAGGAAGCACAGATGAAGATAAGCAAGGACACGGTCGTCACGCTGGCCTACCAGGTCACCGACGCGGACGGCAACATGGTCGACGAGGGCCGGCAGCCGCTGATCTACCTGCACGGCGGATACGGAAGCATCTTCGCCACCATCGAGGACGCGTTGACGGACAAGCAGGTGGGCGAGGCGATCGTCGTCAAGCTGCAGCCGGAGGAGGCCTTCGGCGAGTACGACGCTTCGCTCGTGGAGGTGGAGCCCCGGTCCCTGTTCCCGGACAACATCGAGGTCGGAATGCAGTTCGAACGGGCCTCGGAAGACGGCGATGACGACACGCTTTTCACGATCACGGACATCGCGGAGGACAAGGTGGTCGTCGACGGCAACCACCCGCTCGCGGGGATGGCGCTCGTCTTCTCGTGCACCGTCTCGGGCGTGCGGGCGGCGACCCGCGAGGAAACCCAGCACGGCCACGTGCACGGGCCGGGCGGCCATCACCACCATTGATGCGGTTGGTCTGAAGCCTGTCTCGGTTGAGGCCGTCCCGCGCGACGAGGTCTGGACCGGGCGCATACGGGGTGCCGCGGGCCATCGGCAGTCCCTCTACTGTGAAGGTGCGCAACGCCACTGACGCCGGTTGCGGCAGCATGCTGGAGGGCCGCGGTGGACGGGCGTATGGTACCGTTGCGGCCGGCCGACGGAGACGGACCGCGCTTCGCCGCCGGCGCCTTGCCCTGTCCCCGCCCGCCGACAGTGCGGGGCGCGAGTCCCACTGATAAGTTCGTTCAGTTTCCGGACGGACGGCGGTAGGGCCGCGCCTCGAATCGGAAGACCTCCGGATCCGTCGCGTCGGCCCATCCCCTCACCCAGCCCAGAAACGGTGACCCGAAAGTTTCGACGCGCCGGAAGTTGGCAAGCGGCGCATGGGTCCGCGGGTCGCGCAATGGCCGGTCGATCCGGTGCCGATGGGTATCCCCGTGCACCAGCACCACCTGGCCGGGATATTCCCGGGTCTCCTGCAGCACCTGGGCCAGGAAGTCGCGGTAGCCGGGTTCCGCCAGGCCCGCATTGAACGCCTCGAACCCCGGGTTGGCCTGGATGACGATGAGGATTCCCTTCGCGTGCATGCGTCGGGCCCGGGCGAAAGCATCGGCGAGCCACGCGCGGTTTGCCGCGCCCCGACGCATGAACTCCGCGGTCGGGCCGCCGCGTCCCGCGGGACCATGGAAATTGTTGTGGCTGCCGGGAAGGTTGAGGGAAACGAACAGGATGTCCGACCTCTCCCAGCGGACGTTCTCGCGGAATTCCCGATAGGCATCGTCGCGACTCTGCCGCTCGAGGCGTATCCGACGCCGGCCCAGCGACTCGTCGCCGGCGAAGAAGAGGGCGCGCAGGCGATCGAGCCTCTCCTCAGGATCGTAACCGCCGGCCGAAGGCCGGTGGCAATCGACCCATTCGTTGTCACCGGGCACGTACACCAGAGGGTGGGGCGATTCCTGGAACGCCGCCAGGATGTCCTGGAGAACGCCGTCGTCGCACCGGCCGCCACCGCTCTTGATGTCGCCGTCATGGATGGCGAAGGCCAGGGGCTCCCGTCCCATGTCGGCCAGCAGGTCCGGCAGGTGCTGGCGCTCGAAATGGTTGTACGGCATGTCTCCGAAAAGGCCGAAGGCGAATCCGTCCGCGCTGGCAGGCATGGGCGGCAGCCCGGCGACCAGGGCGGCGGCGAGCAGCGTCGCCCCTCGCCGCGAGATCCTCATGGCGGAGTCGCGGAGACCGCCCAGACATCTCCCGCCCGTTGAATCCTTGCACCTGCATGTGGGAGCGTTTCGGCGCGCGCGAGGGGGGCTCCCCGTGTGCCGGCGCAATCCGCCGCCCTCATTCATTCGCGCGCCAACTCAAGCAACCGATAGAGCGCCTCGAGCGCCTGGCGCGGTGTCAGGGCGTCGGGATCCAGTGCACGCAGGGAATCGAGCACGGGGTGCGTGACCTCGGGTTCCGGAGCGGGGGCGGGGATGGCCGAGAACAGGTCCGGCTGCCCCTCGGCCGCCAACTGCCGGTTTTCCAGCTCGGCGAGCCGACGCTTGGCTTCGCGGACCACCGGACCGGGGATCCCCGCCAGCGCAGCCACCTGGATGCCGTAGCTCTGGGACGCCGGGCCATCCTCCACGGCATGCAGAAAGACGATCCGCCTGCCGTGTTCCACGGCATCCAGATGCACGTTGGCGCATTCCGGATAGTCGTGGGAGAGTCGGGTGAGCTCGAAATAGTGCGTCGAAAAGAGGGTCAGGGCCCGATTGCGTTCGATCAGGTGGCGCGCGATCGCGAAAGCGAGCGCGAGTCCGTCGAAGGTCGACGTTCCCCGTCCGATCTCGTCCATCAACACCAGGCTGCGTTCCGTGGCGGCGTGGAGGATCGCCGCAGCTTCCGTCATCTCGACCATGAAGGTCGAGCGCCCGGACGCCAGGTCGTCGGAGGCCCCGATGCGCGTGTAGATGGCGTCCAGCGGGCCCAGGCGGCAGGCCCGGGCAGGCACGAAGGAACCGCAATGGGCCAGGAGGACGATCAGCGCCGCCTGGCGCATGTAGGTGGATTTGCCGCCCATGTTGGGGCCCGTCACCACCAGCATGCGCCGGGTCGTG
>DAOLKI010000233.1:0-4787 GCA_035331665.1 Rhodocyclaceae bacterium | reverse complement strand
AGGCCGGCATGCCCGCGAGCTGGGCATAGGCCATGGACTGGGGCACCAGCACCAGCGCGACCGTCAGGCCGGCGATGAAGTCGGCACGCAATGTCTTGCCGCCGTAGGGCAGCCAGCGCAGAAAGGGAAACAGGCGGGTGATCATGGCGCGCCGGAGTTTACCTCCGCCGGGTACGGGTCGACCGGATGCGCCGTTTTCGCCATGGCGCCATTTGAAAACTCTATCCGCGTCCGCCAAGCGCAACGACATAATTGCGCGCTCCTGGGGGAGGAGCGCCATGGAACTGCACAAGGCACTGCTGGGAAAAACCGTATTCTGGGGCACCATCACCGCGGTGTGCTACGCGGTGATGTTCTTCAATACCGATTTCATCCTGCACATGGCGCACAGCACGCCGTCTGCCTGTGTCGTCGGGGTCGGCCACGAGGCCCATTACTTCCACAAGGCATTGCCCGAGGATTGCGCGAAGCTCGGGGGGCACATGGAACCCGGCACCTGGTGGCACGTCCTGGTGCCGATCGCGATCGCCTTCGTAATCTCCTTCGCCCACGGCGCCTTCACCGGCCTGTTCTGGGAAGTGATGGGGCTAAAGCCCGCGTCGGCTCCCAAGGGAAGGAAGTGAGCCGCCCATGGAACCGGTCCAGTTCGTCGATCTCAACGCCGCCACCGTTTTCCTGCTGGTCCTGATCGGCTTCATCGGCGGCATGGTGTCGGGCTTCATAGGCTCGGGCGGCGCCTTCGTGCTGACGCCGGCCATGATGTCGCTCGGCGCCCCCGCCATCGTCGCCGTGGCGTCCAACATCTGCCACAAGTTTCCCAAGGCCCTCGTGGGGGCGGCGAAACGCCACAAGTACGGCCAGGTGGACGTGAAGCTGGGGGTCGTGCTCGGCGTGTTCGCCGAACTGGGCATGCTGGCCGGCAAGCACGTCATGACGGAGATCATGCGCGGCTTCGGGAAGACCGGGACGGACCTCTACGTTTCGGTCATCTTCATCGTCGTGCTGGCCGTGGTGGGCAGCTTCGTCTTTCGCGACTACCGGCGGCTCAGGGCTTCCGCCGACGAGGCGCCCGCGCCCACCCCTGCCCTGGCCCGCTGGGTGCACTCCGTGCATATTCCCGGGACGATGGTCTACTTCCCCGGGGCCGGCGCGCGCATTTCGCTGCTGTTCGTCATCCCGATCGGCTTCGCCACCGGGATGTTGGCGGCGACGATCGCGGTCGGCGGGTTCATCGGGGTGCCCGCGATGATCTACGTGCTGGGCGTCCCGGCCATCATGGCCTCCGCAACGGAACTGGTGATCGCCTTCATCATGGGTCTGGGCGGAACCTTCCTCTACGGCCTGGAAGGGGTCGTGGACGTCCGGCTCGCCATGCTGATCCTGCTCGGATCGCTGTTCGGCATCCAGCTCGGCGCCATCGGCACGACCTACGTCAAGGACTACCAGGTCAAGCTGGTCATGGCGGTGATCATGCTGACCGTGCTGTTCTCGCGCTTCTTCTACATTCCCGGCTACCTGTCGAAGCTGGGCGTCATCTCCCCGCTGGAGACCGGCCTCGTCGACACCCTGAAGACCCTGGGGGACAGCGTGCTCGCGGTGGCCCTGATCCTCGGCGCCGTGACGGTGCTCACTTCGCTGACCCGGGGCATCGCCGAGCACAAGAAGGCGGAAATGACGAGGCAGGTGTCGCCGGAGCCGGCCCTGGTGCAGGTCGGCAACCTGGACCCGATGGGCCGCATCGAGCGGATACTGCTGGCCACCGACGGGTCGGAATACAGCGCGGGAGCGGTGCGTACCGCCGTGGAACTCGCGCACAGGAACCGGGCTCGGCTCTACGTCGCCGCCGTCGCCGTCTACAACCCGGAATACGCATCCTCCGTCCCCGAACTGGAGCAGGCCGCCATCGATGCCGCCAGGCGCAATGTCGCCTCCGCGGTGGCGGAAGCCGCCGGCGTGGACCACGAGGTCGTCATCGCGGAGGCCGAGGATCCCTACAAGGGCATCGTCGAGGCAGCGGAGGAATACCGTGCCGACCTGATCGTGATGGGCCGTCGCGGCCGCCGCGGGCTTGCCAGGTCGATGGTCGGCGACGCGACCGCCAAGGTGATCGGCCACGCCCCCTGCAACGTGATGGTGGTGCCGCGCGGGGCCGCCCCGTTCTCGCGCGGCATCCTGGTGGCCACGGACGGGTCGCGCTACGGGGACGCCGCCGCCTACACGGCCAGCCGGATGGCGATCTCCGCAAGCCTGCCCCTGTCCGTCGTCTCCGCAGTGTCCTCCAGCCACAACGAGCAACGCCGGCGCGAAGCGAAGTCGGCCGTGGAAAGGGTCAAGAGCGGTCTTGCCGGGCAGGCGGTCACGGTTTCGGGGAACGTGGTCGAGGGTCGGGCGGAGCAGGCCATCCTGGAGCAGGCGCGAGCGACCCAGGCCGACCTGATCGTTCTCGGCACCCATGGCCGGACCGGCCTGGACCGATTGTTGATGGGAAGCACGACGGAACGCGTGATCGGATTCGCCGATTGCGCGGTATTGGCAGTCAAGGTGGCCTAGGGCCCCGACGGCCTGCCCTGCCGCGCCGCGCGCCCCGAGCGGGGCGGCACGGCGCGGCAGGGAAGTCCCACGCATTGGCCCGGCGGACATAGAATGGGCCGTTGTCCCTGCTGCGGTAAGGGGCGAAAACAACAATACGTCCCCCCGTGGTTCCTTCCACGAAACGCCATGACCCAGGAGGATTCATGAACGTTGCGGACGAAATCGGATTTTTCCGGCGCTTGCCGAAAGCGGTTCCCGGCCTCGCGCTGATCGTCGCCACCACGGTGGTAATCCGGCTCTGGGTGGAGCCGTGGATGGCGGATGCAGTGGTCCTCGGCCAGAAGGGCTGGCTGATCAAGGTCACCCATCTCAACTACATCCTGCTCGGCATCATCATGGGCATGCTGTACCGGAACCTCCTCTTCGGGGGCCGGCTGCCGGACCTCTTCGCCGACGGTTTCCGGCTCTCGAGGCTGTTCATCAAGACGGGGATCATCCTGCTCGGCTCCCTGTACACGGTCCAGGCCATCGTCAAACTGGGTGCCATGGCCATCTTCCTGATCGGCGGCTTCG
Organism: Rhodocyclaceae bacterium; assembly: GCA_035331665.1. Classification (GTDB taxonomy): domain Bacteria; phylum Pseudomonadota; class Gammaproteobacteria; order Burkholderiales; family Rhodocyclaceae; genus JAEUNJ01. The sequence continues at coordinate 1,682 of DAOLKI010000233.1, read as the reverse complement.
TGGTCCTGAGCCTGGTGATGGTCCTCTGGCTCGGCCGTCTCATGGGCATGGAGCGTTCGATGACCGGCGTGATGGCCAACGCCTGCTCCATCTGCGGCGTCTCGGCCGCCGTCGCGACGGCGCCCGCCGTGCAGGCCAAACCGGCCCACGTGGCCTATGCGATCGCCACCATCCTGGGTTTCGGCATCCTGACCATGTTCATCAGCCCCTTCATCGGACATGCCCTGGGCCTGAACGACCTGCAGTACGGGGCCTGGGTCGGCACCGGAATCCTGAACTCGGGTCAGGTGCTCGCCGCCTGCCTGGCCTTCAATCCAAAGGTGGCCCCGGGGACCGCCGTCTCGGTGGGGGAAATCTGGAACATCATGCGCGTGATTTCCATCCCCTTCGCCGTCTTCGCCGTGACGGTCTGGTACTGGTCCGGCCACGAGGACGAGGCCCAGCGGGGCCAGAAGAGCCTCACGACGCTGCTGGTGGAGAAGTTTCCCGTGTTCGTCCTCGGCTTCCTGGGCATGGTGCTGCTGACCAGCGTGGGCGCCTTCGGCGACCCGGGGATCAAGGGCGGCCCTCCCGCCTCGGCCACGATCAAGATGATCCGCGACTGGATGCAGTGGATCTTCGGCATCGGCCTCGTGGGCCTCGGCGGCTACATCGACTTCAAGGAACTGGCCCAGGCCGGGGGCGCGCCGCTGAAGGTCGGCCTCGTCGTCGGCGTCACGAAATACGTGCTGGCCCTGATCGTGGTGCTGCTGATCCGCGATTACCTGGTGGAAATCTGACGAACCGGAGGAGACCGCAATGGCTGAAGAGAAGATCGGCAGCGAAACCGTGGCCAGCGCCGAGAAGGGCAAGATGACCCTGTTCCGGGACGACCGGCAGGAAGACTTCGGCGCCATCCTGTTTTCCATACTGATCGTGGCGATCATCGTCGTGATGACGATGAAATGAACGGCGCCGGAATCGCCGTCGCGGTGGACGGCTCTGCGGCGAGCCGCGACGGGCTGGCGCACGCGATCGACCTGGCCGCGCGCGCGACCTGCCCCCTGACCGGCATCTTCGTCCTCGACACCGGCTGGGCGGACTACATCGGCAACGACTGGCAGTCGTCGGCCGGCGCCCGCCAGGGTTTCCTCGACTACGTGCGCGAGCAACTCGAGGCCCAGGCCGAGGCGGCGCGCCGCCAGTTCGAGGCGGCGACGGCCGGGCTGCCGGGCGCGGCCTTCCGCGTCGTCGCCGGCGATCCGCTGACCGCGCTGTGCGGGTCGCTGGAGGAAACGGGGTGCGCGACCCTGGTCTTCGGCCGCGACGTCTTTGCCGTCTGCGGGCGCCCCAGTGCCCGGCGACTCGCGCGGGAACTCCCGCGCCGCCTCCGGGAGCGCGTGACGGTGGTCTGACTGGTCCGATTCGGGAAAATCCCGAAAACCTCACCACAGAGGGACAGAGACGCAGAGAAATGCGAAACACCAAGGACTTGCGCGTGCCGTTCGCGCCACCCATCGGGTGAACATCACGCCCCCTCAGGTACTTGATTTTCCTCGGTGAACTCTGCGCCTTGTGGTTCAACTGCATTTTTTCGGATAATCCGTCTCCCACCGCAACGGATCGGACCTCCATGGGCCACAGACTCTCCCGCATCGTCACCCGCACCGGCGACGCCGGCACCACCGGCCTCGGCGACGGCA
>DAOLKI010000232.1:0-4792 GCA_035331665.1 Rhodocyclaceae bacterium | reverse complement strand
CCAGCCAGGCCGAGGCGGGCGTCCCGGTGACGGTGCTGCTCACGATCGACGCCGTGCGCCTGGCCGTGAAGACACCCCATCCCGCGCTCGCCAGCGAGCGGGCGGATCTCGACAACGCCATGAAGTCCGGCGTGCGCGTCATCGTCAATCCGCGCAGTCTGATGTATCACGGAATCGGCGATGCCGACCTGATGGACGGCGTGCAGAAAGGCAACCCGAAGCTGCTGCGCGAGACGCTGAGCCTGCCCAATACCGTGACGCTGAGCTGGTAATCGCCGGACAAGGAAGTCCGGCAGGCGTTCCGGGGCGCATGGCCGATCCTGCCGATCCGACGGGGTTTTCGCTGTCCTGATGCCCCTGCGGACCGCGGAAACCGAGCGCGCCGAGGCCGCCCGGCCCTGCGCGGCGAGGAGGACATCCGCCGCCTCCCGGACGGCATGATGGCGATCGCCGACACCCACGGCGTGCAGTGCCTGATCCGCGACGCGGGTCGGCCGGACGGCGCGCGCAGGAGGCTGCCGGACCGGTTCCCGTGAGGGATGCGGGACGCGCGGGGCGAACCGATTGATCGGGGTGGGTCCCGCGTCGGCCCGACAGGTGGTCGCCCTTCCCGCCGGGTCGGTTCGCGGCCGACCCGATTCCGTCCGATGACAATCGGAATGCGCGGATCCGCAATCCGACGGGAGCGTTGCCACACGCGTTTACGTCACGGTTGGCGGCCGGCGATGCAACGGGCGGCGGTCGTGGCCGGAGGTATCATCGTTCCAGCCACCGCAACACGATCTCATACAGGACGTCCGGATCGACCGGCTTGGCGACGAAGTCGCTCATGCCGGCCGCGAAACAGGCCTGCCGGTCCTCATCGAAGGCATTCGCCGTCATGGCCAGGATCGGCGTGTTCGCGTTCGGCGAGCCCGCGTCCGGGTCGCGGACCGCCTTCGTGGTCTCGATACCGTTCATGTTGGGCATCTGCATGTCCATGAGGATCAGCGCGTAACGGTTCCGCCCCGCGAGCTCCAATGCCTCCCGGCCATCCGAAGCCACATCCACCAAGAGGCCGGCATCCTCGAGCAGGAACCGGGACACCTCCTGATTGACCGGTTCGTCCTCCGCCAACAGGATCCGCGCGCCGGCATGCCTGCCTCTCAGGCGTTCGTCGGCGGGCGCGACGGGCGCAGTCTGCACCCTCTGTTTCGTCGCTTCGACGGCCTTCTCGAGCCAGGCGGTGAACCAGAAGGTGCTGCCCTTGCCGGGTTCGCTGTCCACCCCGATCTCGCCACCCATCAATTGCGCCAGCCTCTTGCAGATCGTGAGTCCCAGGCCCGTTCCGCCGTACTTGCGCGTCATCGAGCCATCCGCCTGCGCGAAGGCGGTGAAAAGTCTCTTCTGATCCTCGGCCGCGATGCCGATGCCGGTATCGGCGATCTCGCAGCGCAGGAGCAGGTGCTCGTCCTTCTCCTCGACGATACGGCAACGAAGGGTGATCGAACCGTGCTCGGTGAATTTCACGGCATTGCCGATCAGATTGAGGAGGATCTGGCCGAGGCGCATCGGGTCGCCGCGCAACGGAAGATTCGACAGTTCGTCCGCCATGTCGACGGTGAGCTTGAGGCCTTTGGCGGCCGCGTTGGGGTTGACCAATCGCACCATGCTCTCGATGGGTTCGCCAAGCCGGAAACGGGTGTGTTCCAGCGTCAGGCGATCGGCCTCGATCTTGGAAATGTCGAGAATGTCGTTGATGACCCCGAGCAGGTGCCGGGAAGCGGCGTCGATCTTGCCGAGCTGGTCGATGAGCTTGGGATCCTCCGCATGGCGCAGGGCCAGGCTGGTCATCCCCATGATCGCGTTCATCGGCGTACGCAATTCGTGTGACATGTTGGCAAGGAATGTGCTTTTGGCGCGATTGGCCGTCTCGGCCGCTTCCTTGGCGTGGATCAACTCCTGTTCGGCAAGCCGGCGTGCCGTGATGTCATGGTTCGAGGCGCGACGACCGAGATAGTTGCCATTGTCATCGAATACCGGCCGACAGACGTGTTCCAGCCAGCGGCGGGTGCCATCCCGGCGCACGATGCGGAAACTGATCTGCTCGACCGTGTCGTGCGGCGGCGCGGTGCCGCACATGTGTGCCTGCATCATGGGCCGATCTTCGGCTTCCACCAGGTCGGTGAGCAGGTTCGGTACGTTCAGGAAATCGGTACGGGCATAGCCGGTCATGCGTTCGCAGGCGGGGGAACAGTACAGCCAAGCGCCGTCCGGCGCGACCCAGGTCTCCCAGTCGTACGTGAAGTCGGCCACCGTGCGATAACGCAGCTCCGCATCCCGCAGTGCTTGCGTCCGCATCGCGATCAGTTCCTCGAGATGGGACTGGTAGCGTTCGAGCTCGGACTCGGCACGCTTGTGCTCTTCGATTTCCGTGAGCAGGGATTTGCGCCCTTCGCTGATCTTCTCGCGCATCATGTCGAAGGACATCGCCAGGCGGCCCACTTCGTCCACTTCGCCGGCCCTGACGACGGGGATATCCTCGTAGTTGCCCGCGCTGATGCGGTCTGCCGCCATTCGCAGGCCGTGCAGTTGCCGGGCAAACCACCACCCCAGCAACGACACCAGCGCACCCGCAATCAACAGGCCGGTCAGGGCAATGATCCCGTTCTGGCGGGTCAGGGAGCGCTCCGCGTCCCTCAGGAAGGCAACCGGTATGCCGATACTCGCGACGCCTATCGGCCGGCCGTTGATGGTGACGGCGAACTCCCGGGTCAATTGACCCTCCCCATGCGTGGCTTGCGGGTCGCCACGGTTCCCATCGATCGCAAACGCCGGGCCGATCCGGGCGAGCTCACGGCCCTGCAGGTCGGCGACTCTGGCGTGCGACAAGGCCTGGGTTCGGCTGAGGTCGATCAGAATCTCGTGCAGGGACACATAGTCGTGCTGGGCAACCGGTCCGGCTATCGCGGCGTTCATCAACGGAACGATGGACTCGATCCGCAACCTCGCCTGGGCCATCAGAAAGTCCTGGGCGATCCGGTTTGCGTTGATCGTGATCGCCGCCAGGATGGCGACCTGGACCACTACGGTGCCGACAATCAGCTTGGCGCGCAGGGAGTTAGTCAGCATGTCTTGCGACGCAAACGTCTACTTCAGGCTCGCCTCGGTCGCATCGAGATAAGGATCCAGGCGCTTCATGGCCTGTTCTGCGGCCGCGCCGAAACTTTCGTATCCGAGTTTCTTCAGGAACGTCTGCGCATCGGCCGTGCTGCCGAAGCCCAGGAGATCCTTGCGCAGCAACTGCACGTCATTGTGCGCCATCGAAGGGGCGGCTATCAGGACGTATCCGGGCAACGCCCCCGCCTGGAACAGCACCTTCATGCGTTCGCGTTCGCCGGACTCTATGAACCCCTGGCTGCGCGCCACCATGGCCTGCGCGACGCCCTGGCGGACCGCGATCTGGCTGCTCTCGTAGTTGCGGGTCTCCATGATGTTGAAGTCACGATCCGTCACGAGCCCGTTCTTTGCCAGGGCATCCATCATGATCATGACGACGAGGGCGCTCCTGTCGAGTATCGCGATCGTCTTGCCGCGCAGATCTTCGAGGGTCCGGGGGCCGTTCGCCTCCATCGTCATGAGGACCGATGTGTGCTCGGGTTGGCACATCACCAGTGGCTGCCAGCCGAGTCTTTGCTGGGCAAGGCGGGCAATATGCGGTGGACTGACCAGCAGGTCGAATCCCTTCTCCAGGATCCGCTGGTACATGGACCGGAAATTCAGCGGCGTTTCAAGATCGACCTTGCGTTTGAACAGGGTCTCGAGGCGGCCGATCAGAGGCTGATAGATCTCGTAGGCGGTGCGGGTCGAAACGACGGGCAACGTTCCCAGGCGAAACGGATTGTTCGCGGCGGCCATTGCTGCGCGGGACGCCAACACGGTGAGCAGCATCGACGATTGGAGGAAATGCCGGCGAGTGACCACGTGTCTCCCTTTTTCAGTTGCTATCGGATCGCATGCCGCCACGACCATGGATCGCTCCATGTGCATGCGAGGATAGCCGTGACGGCAAACGACCTCAAGCGGGCGCCGTGCGGCCCGGACGGCCCCCGGCGACATTCGGCGCATCGGAAGACGGGCCGCCCCGTCGCGGTTCGGGACTGCCGACGCACCTCGGCGATCCGCCATGGGATACGGGGACGGCGCGGGCCGGGGGCGGCATGAACCACCGGGTTTGCGAATGGCGGTTTCTTCCGGGAGATGGGACCCGGGGCGGGAGCATGGCGGCGCTCCGTGGCGATCCACAAACGGCGCTCCGGCGGAAAGAACACCGGCCGGGATCCGTGCGGGTGCAAACTCCCGGTCATCGTTCCATCCAGCGCAGTATGGCCTGGAACAGCACCTCCGGCCGGATCGGCTTCGCGAGGTGGTCGTCCATGCCGGCCTCCAGGCAGCGCCGGCGGTCTTCGGCGAAGGCATTCGCCGTCATGGCGAGGATGGGCGTCCGGAGGTTGCGCGAATCGCCGCGGATCGCCCGGGTGGCATCGAGCCCGTTCAGGTTGGGCATCTGCACGTCCATCAGGATGAGGGCGTATTCGTTGCGCTGCGCGAACTCCACGGCCTGCACCCCGTCTGCGGCGAGATCCACCGTGAGGCCGGCCTCCTGCAGCAGATGGCACGAAACCTCCTGGTTGATCGGCTCGTCCTCGGCGAGCAGGATCCTGCGTCCGGTGTGGCGCGAGCGCAGGCCGGCCTCCGCCGACTGACCCGGGGACGCCTCGTTTGCCTGCGGCGCGGCAACGGCGCCCTGGCC
>DAOLKI010000231.1:0-4796 GCA_035331665.1 Rhodocyclaceae bacterium | reverse complement strand
CCCGTGCATGCCGGCGGCGACCGGCAGGTGGCTGCGCTGGTTTACACGTCCGGCACCTCGGGGAATCCGAAAGGGGTCATGCTGACCCACCGCAATCTGTGCTTCGTCGCCGGGAACAACCGGGTGAATCGCCGGATGACCCCGGAGGACAAGGTCTATGGCGTCCTGCCCATCTCCCATGTCTACGGGCTCGCCTCGATCACGGTGTCGACGCTGCACAGCGGCGGTTGCCTGGTCCTGGAACCGCGTTTCGACCCGGGGCGCGTGGCGCGGGCCCTGGCCGAGGACGGCATCACCATCCTGCACGGCGTGCCGGCCATGTATGCCAAGCTGCTCGAATGGGGGCGCCGGCCGGGCAATCGCCTGGCGGCACCGCGGCTGCGCGTCGCCCAGGGCGGCGGCGCGCCCCTCGACCAGAACTTCAAGGATGAATTCGAAGCCACCTTCGGCCTGCCGCTGCACAACGGCTATGGCATGACCGAATCGTCGCCGTCCATCGCCCAGACGCGGCTCGACGCGCCGCGCCGGGACTGCGCGGTCGGCCCGCCCATCCCCGGGCTGGAGATCCGCATCGTCAAGGAAGGCGTCGGGGTCGCGCCCGGCGAGGTGGGTGAACTGCACGTGCGCGGGCCGAACGTCATGGCCGGCTACTACCGGGCGCCGGAACTGACGCGCGAGGCCGTCGATGCCGAGGGTTGGCTCAACACCGGGGATCTGGCGCGGCAGGCGCCGGACGGTGCCCTGTACATCGTCGGCCGCGCCAAGGAACTGATCATCCGGTCCGGCTTCAACGTCTATCCCGTGGAGGTGGAACAGGTCATCAACGGGCATCCCGAGGTGGTCCATTCGGCGGTGGTCGGCCGCCACGTCCCCGGCAACGAGGAAGTGGTGGCCTACGTGGAACCGGTGCCGGGCAGCCGGCTCACCGCGGGGGAACTGGCCGCGTGGCTGGCGGGCGTCCTGTCGCCCTACAAGCGGCCGTCGGAGATCGTGATCCTCGACCATCTGCCGGCCACGGCGACCGGCAAGATCCTCAAGAACGCCCTGCGCCAGATGGCGGCGCGGGGCGCCGACTGAAACGGGTCCGGACAGTCCCGGGCCGAAACGGCGGCCGGCCCGCGCCGGGCGGCAGCCATTGCGACGAGGAGGAGAGGAAATGAGCGGATGCGGAAAAACAGCCCGCCTGGCGGCGGCGATTGCTTTCGGTGCCGCCTGCGCCGGCACTGCGTCGGCGGACGCCACGCTTCCGAAGGAAGCCACCGCGGCGACCCGGCAGTCCAATGCCGCCGTGCTCGGCCAATTGCCCTTCGCCGACCGCCGGGACTACGAGGACGCCGTGCGCGGCTTCGTGGGCACCCTGCCGGACGCCGAGATCGCCGGGCCCGTCGGCGTCGCGTGGACGGCCAGGGACTATGGCTTCCTGCGTCAGCCCGCCGCGCCGGCGAGCGTCAATCCCAGCCTGTGGCGGCAAGCCCAGTTGAACCTGGAGCACGGCCTCTACCAGGTGACCGGCGGGCTCTACCAGGTGCGCGGTTTCGACCTCTCCAACATGACGATCGTCGAGGGTGACACGGGCCTCATCGTCATCGACCCCCTGACCGCGAAGGAGACCGCCCAGGCGGCGCTCGAACTCTACTACCGGCATCGGCCGCGCCGGCCGGTCGTGGCGGTCATCTACAGCCACAGCCATGCGGACCACTTCGGCGGCGTCAAGGGCGTGACCAGCGACGCCGACGTCGAGGCGGGCAAGGTGAGCGTCCTGGCGCCGGCCGGCTTCATGGAGCACGCGGTGTCCGAGAACATCATCGCGGGCAACGCCATGGGGCGGCGCGCCCAATACCAGTTCGGCCCCCTGCTGCCCAAGGGCGAGCGCAGCCAGGTGGATGCGGGCCTGGGCAAGAACCTGCCCCGCGGGACCATCACCCTGATCCCGCCCACGGACGTGATCGCCAAGGCGCGCGACCGGCGCGTCATCGACGGCGTGGAGATCCTCTTCCACCTGGCGCCCGGCACGGAGGCGCCGGCCGAGATGCACATGTATTTCCCGCGCTTCAAGGCGCTGAACATGGCCGAGAACGCCACCCACAACCTGCACAACCTGCTGCCCTTCCGCGGCGCCGAGGCGCGCGATCCCAAGGCCTGGTCCCAGTACCTGGGCGAAGCCCTGGAGACCTTCGGGGGCGATGCCGAGGTGCTGCTGGCGCAGCACCATTGGCCGACCTTCGGCAACGGGCGCCTGCGCGACTTCCTGGCCAGGCAACGGGACCTGTACAAGTACCTGCACGACCAGACCCTGCGCCTGATCAACCACGGCTACGTCCCGACCGAGATCGCCGAGGTGCTGCGCCTGCCCGCCAGCCTCGAGAACGAATGGTCGGCGCGCGGCTATTACGGCACCGTGAGCCACAACTCGAAGGCCATCTACCAGAAGTACCTGGGCTGGTACGACGCCAACCCGGCCCACCTGAACCCGTTGCCGCCGGCCGAATCCGGGCGCAAGTACGTCGAGTACATGGGCGGTGCCGCGGCACTGATGGAGAAGGCGCGGCGCGACTTCGAGCGCGGCGAGTACCGCTGGGTGGCCCAGGCCATGAACCACCTGGTGTTCGCCGAGCCGGACAACCGCCCGGCCCGGGAACTGGCCGCGGATGCCCTGGAACAGATGGGCTATCAGGCGGAATCGGCCACCTGGCGGAACTCCTACCTGTTCGCCGCCTGGGAACTGCGCAATGGCACGGCGAAGGCGAGCGCCCAGTCGCCGGTCAATCCGGACACCCTCAAGGCCCTGGACCTGGACATGTTCTTCGATTTCCTCGGCGTGCGCCTGAACGGGCCGAAGGCCGAGGGCCGGCGCATCGTCCTCAACTGGCACTTCACCGACGAGGGCCGCCTGTACGTGTTGAACCTGGAGAACTCCGCCCTGACCTGGGTGCGCGGCAAGCAGTCGCCGCGGGCGGACGCCACGCTGACCCTCACCCGCAAGACCCTGGACCAGATCACGCTGCGCCGGACCACGTTCAACGCCGCCATCGAGGCAGGCCAGATCCAGGTGGAAGGCAATCCCGGCAAGCTGCCCGAACTGCTGACCCTGATGGACAGCTTCGAGCCCCAGTTCGAGATCGTGGAACCGAAGCGGCGCAAGTGAGGGGGAGGACGGGCGCTTGACCGGAATCGAACCAACGGACCGCCGGACGGAGCCGAACGCCGGCCGGCAGGCCGAGGTCGCGTCCATGTTCGCACGCCACGGCCCGTCCTACCGGACCTGGGCCGTGGTGACGGTCATGCTCGGCACGGTGTCGGCCGTCATGGAAGCGACCATCGTCAACGTCGCCCTGCCGGAGATCATCCGCGCCTTCGATCTGGGCCACGACCGGGTGCAACTGCTTTCCACGGGCTTCCTCGCCGCCACCACGGCCTCCATGCTGCTGTCCCACTGGGCGCTGTGCCGATTCGGCCTGCGCCGGTCCTACATGGGCGCCGTGGCCCTGCTCATGGCCTGTTCCGTGGCGGCGGCGTTCGCGCCGAGCTTCCCGCTGCTCGCCGCCTGCCGGATCGGCCAGGGAATCATCGCCGGCATGGTGCAGCCCCTCGCCATGGTGGCCATCACCGACGTGTTTCCGCGCGAGGCCCGCGGCCGCGCCATGTCGGCCTACGGCCTGGGCATCGTGCTGTCCCCCGCCGTGGGACCGGCCGCCGGCGGGCTGCTCGTGGACCACTTCGGCTGGCGCAGCGTGTTCCTGGTCACGGTGCCGCTGTGCCTCGCCGCCCTGGCGCTGGCGCCCCGCTACCTCGTGAAGGGCCGCGAGGGCGGTCCGGCCACCCTCGACCTGCCCGGTCTGGGCCTCCTTGCCGTCGCCCTGGTCATGGGCCTGGGGGGGCTGGCCGCCCTGTACGAAGAGCCTCTCGCGGCCGCGGTGGCCGTGGTGGCCGGGCTCCTGTTCGCGGTCGCCTTCGTGGCGTGGCAGCGCATCGCCGCGCGCCCGCTGCTCGACCTGCGGCTGCTCCGCCACGCGGGCTTCGGGGCCGCCCTGGCGGTGGCCACCGCCTATGGCATGGGCATCTACGGCTCCACCTATCTGGCCCCGCTGTTCGCGCGCAGCGTGGCCGGCTACTCGGGCCTGGAAGCCGGCCTGATGCTGGTGCCCGGCGGCGTGATGCTCGCCGTGGTCCTCGTGCTGGCGGGCCGGCTGGCCGACCGGCTGCCCACCCACCGGGTGGCCATGGCGGGCCTCGTCTGTTTCGCCGCCTCGGCGCTGCTGATGGCACTGGTGCCCGCCGGCATCGGCTTCTGGTGGCTGGCGGCGATCGTGACCCTGGGCCGCATCGGCCTGGGTTTCATCATTCCGGGCCTCAATGCCGGTGCCCTGGGCCTGCTGCCCCATGGCCACGAGGCCGGCGGCTCCGCGGCCATCAATTTCTTCCGCCAGTTGGGCGGCGCCCTGGGCGTCACCTTGCTGGCCCTGTTCGTCGAGGGGCGCCAGCGCGCCTTCACCCTTGCCCACCCGGGCGACGCGGCCGGCCGCGCCACCGCCGGCATCGCCGAGGGGTTCTTCCTGATCGCCCTCGTCTATGCGATGGCGGTGCTCGCCGCGCGGCGCATGGCGCCGCGGACGGCGTGAGCTTGCGATGACAACAACTCTCTCACCACAGAGGACGCGGAGGACGCAGAGAAAAACCGAAGGCCCTGCATCGCCTTTCTCTGCGAACCCCTGCGGCCTCCGCGTCCTCTGCGTTGAACGCCTTTTTCTGCTTCCGGAGTAACCCATGCCGCTGCCCCCAGTCCTTGCCGACAACCT
>DAOLKI010000230.1:0-4826 GCA_035331665.1 Rhodocyclaceae bacterium | reverse complement strand
GGTTGCGGACCCAGGGCGGCATGTCCGGGTAGAAGCCGAACTCGTACCAGGCGCCCGCAACCCCCGGGGCCTCGCCGCGGCAGGCGGGCACGGGGGCCCAAAGGCAGGAATTCAGGCCGTGGAGGCCGCCGGCGATATTGACGAAGCGGCGCACGGAGGCCCAGGCATTCTCACCCCCCGCCTCCGTCGCGTGGTCCAGGGCCGCGATGGCCATCGACACGCCGAGGGAGTGGGCAACGATGTCCACCTTGGCGCTGCCCGTATGTTCCCGGACGGCCTGGATGAACCGCCAGATCGCGTCGTATTTTTCCGGGCGGTGCAGGTTGCCCGCGGCATCGGCCCGCTCGGCCGGGCTCAGGTAGGTGGGGCCGAACAGTTCGCAGTCGTTGTAGCCCGCGTTTCTCAATGCACGATAGACCGAGGGTGCCTCCCCTGCCCCGGCGCCGGGCCGCGCGGGAGCGTCCCAGCCGATGGCGCTGTCGCCGTTGCCGTGGATCATGACCACCGGCACGCGGCCGACGGTCCCGCGGCAGTCGCCGCCGCCGAAGCCCCCGTGGCCGCCCCATCCGGCCGGCGGCGCGAATCCCCCGGCGAACTGCTCCGGCCGGGCCTCCGCGTTGGCGCAGAAGGGGAATGCATAGGCCCCGCATTCCAGGGCCCGGGCGGAACCTGCCGCCGCGATGCCCCACAGCACGAAGAAGACCCGGCCCAGCGTTGTCCTGATGTCCATGAAGCGCCCGATTCCCCGAAAGATCTCACCGCACAGGCGCAGAGGTCGCAGGGAAATGCAGGAAACCCATGATTTGTTCATGGCGTCCGCACTGTCCATGGGACGCATGCTCCGATCCCCCCAAGGAACTGATTTCCCTGCGACCTCTGCGCCTCTGCGGCTCAACTGCCTTTCCCGAAACATTCCACCCGTCGGAATTATGCCACCGGCAACGTTGGCCAGCGGAACCGTCCGAACCTCAGTCCAGCGCCGAGCGCAGGGCGTCCGTGGTCAGGCGCAGGCGGCCCGAGAGCTCGCGGCCGATGTTGAACAGCAGCGTGGCGGCGATGTCCGGCCGGGACTGGCGGATCTCCTCGAAAGCGTCCCGCTTCAGGGCGTAGAGCATCACCTCGTCGTCGGCGATCGCGTCGGCGGAACGGGGCTTGCCCTCGATGAAGGCCATTTCGCCGAAGACGACGCCGGGCGGCACCATGGTCAGCCGCTTGCCCTGGTTCGACGGGGCGCCCTCCCCCGACGGAGCCCGCAGGGTCACGGTGCCGCGCGCGGTGATGAACAGCTCGTCGCCCCGGTCGCCGGCCCGGAACAGGTGCTCGCCGCGGGCGACCCAGCGCTCGTGCAGGTATTCCCGTAGGGTCTCCAACTGGTGGCCGGCCATGCCCGCGAACAGGGGCAGTTCGTGCAGCGCGAACGGGCGCTCCCCCATTCCGTCCTGGGTCCCCGCGGCCGCGATCAGCCGGTCCTCGGCGGCTTCCAGGGCGGCATCCGTGTCGGCGAACCAGTTGACCGCGGCCTCGGTGGAGGAAAAGCCGAAGGTGAGCAGGGTGCGGCCGATGCGGTCCTCGCGATGGATATGGGCGATCAGCAGCAGCCGGCCGCGCACCCGCGCCAGGTGGGCCAGTTGCTCCACGATGCGCGCCCCGGTGGCATCCACGTCGGTGGTGCGGCGGAAATCGAGGATGACGATCTCCGCCTCGGCGCCCAGCCGCTCCACTTCCTGGTAAAGGCGGTCCGCGTTGCCGAAGAAAAGGGGGCCGTCGAACTCGACGACCCGGATCCGGTCTCCGCGGGCCGCCAGCAGGGCGCGCTCGGCGGCATTGCGGACCTTGGCGGAGCGCCGCACGGCGCCGGAATGGACCCGCCGCACGGCGGGGCGGGTGCTGGTGCGCACGAACACGAACATGGCGGCGAAGACGCCCACCACCACGGCCTGCATCATGTTGCCGACCAGGACGACCGCCGCCACCAGCACCAGCACGGCGAAATTGACCGCCACATGTTCCCATTGCTGCCGGTCCAGTTCGCCGCGCCCGAACAGGGTCTGCCGGATCACGCGGCGCGACCAGGGATCGACCATGTTGACCGCCAGCACAGCCAGCACGGAGGCCACGACGGTGATCGGCATGCGGCCCAGCCAGTGGCCGAACAGGCCGCCGGCGAACAGGATGGAAAGGCCGTAGGCCGCCGTGCCCAGCGGACTGCGCGCACCGGCGTCGAGGGCCGCCCGGACGCGCGCCATGGTGGGCGCCGCCATGGACCCGCCGCAGACGGCAGCGGCCATGTTGCCCAGTCCCTGGGCGCGCAGTTCCCGGTTGCTGTCGTGGCGCTGGTGGGTGAGCGTGTCGGCGGCGGTGGCGCTCACCAACGCCTCGATGGAGGCCAGCACGGCCATGGCGGCGGCGAAGGGAAACAGGACGCCGGCCAGGTGGGCGATGCCGGCCGACTCGAAGAACCGGACGTGTTCCGGGCCGATGGGCATGGGGAGGACGGTGCCCAGGTCGCCGGTCAGGGGCCCCAACCTGTCCGGGCCGAGCATTCCGGCCAGCAGGTAATGGACGAGCACGCCGACGAGGATGGCGGTCAGCGTGGGCGGCACGCGGCGTGCGAAGGCCGGGGGTCGCAGGGCGGCAGCCACGGTGGCCGCCGCCACCACGAGGGACGCCGGCCGGACGAGGCTCGCGTCCCGCCACAGGTCCGCCCAGCCCATCCGGTAGCTCAATCCGAGCATCGGGGGAATGCACAGCTTGAGGACGACCAGGGCCACGCCGAAGGAGATGCCGGCCAGCACCGGATAGGGAATGAACTTGATGGCCCGCCCCAGGCCGGCCGCCGAGAAGGCCAGCTGCAGGCCGCCGGCCATGAAGGTGAGCAGGGCGAGCCCGGCCAGCAGCGGCAGCGGCGATCCGCCGGCCGATACCGCCGGCAATTCGGCGAGGACGTGCATGGCGTCGGCCACCACCAGCATCACGGCCGGCCGGGATCCCGGCATCTGGCCGGCCCGGGTCCCGGCCAGCGCGGAAGCGAGGGCGGCGACCATGGCACCGATCAGGGCGGCGCGGATGCCGTAGGCCCCGAGATCCCCCTCGACGCGCGAAAAGGCGATGAGCCCGTAGTTGAGCTCGATGGGCAACCCGATCATCATGACCGTGAAGCCGGCCAGCAGGTCGGCGCGCAACCCGGCGGCGCTCAAACGGTTCACGCGGGACGGAAGCGCGCGGGTCGCGGCGGATCGGGATCGCATGGGGTCACGAGCTTAGCCATCCCGACGGCCGGAAACAATCATCCTTTGGTATCGGGCCCCCGGCCCCGGAAAATCTGTTAGCGCCCCGCCGGGCCGTCCGCCAGCCGGTGCAATTCCCCGTCGGCGGCCGCCAACATCCGCGCGATCTCGGCCTCCCGCTCCGCCAACGCGGCGCAACCCGCCGCCGCCTGGTTCAGCATTTCCCCCAGCATCTTTTCCTGGGCGCGGTTCAGTTCCAGCAGCGGCATGGTGACCTCCAGGTCGTGGGCCATGCGGTCGAAGAGCCGTTCATAGGCCCCGTGCAGTTCCCGGTGGCGCCGGGCCACCTCGCCCAGGGTCGCCGCGACCGCCTTCACGGCATCGACGGTCCCGTGGGCCTCCCCGGTCGGCCGGACGTCGAGTTCGAGCGCCTGGGCACGGGCATTGGCGCCCTCCAGCAACATGGCCATGTGGTCCTTCAGGCGGCCGTAGCGCTCCGTCTCCTCGACCGGCATGTTCTTGAGGATCACCGAGGCCCGCTCGAAATTGATGGCCGTCCGGTTGCCCAGGTCCACGATGCGCCCGCCGAGGGCGACGCTGGCGAGCACCGACGCCTCCAACGGAGTACAGGGCCCCTGGTCGCCCCAGGACACGGCGCCGGCGGGCGACCGGACCTGGGCCATGGCGTTCAGCCCGAAACGCCGCGCCGCGGCGACGATGCCCATCGCCAGGCTGCGGGCATCGACGCAGGCAAAGCTCCGACGCATGAAGTCGAGCACCAGGCCCTGCTCCGCAGCGCTCGTCATGGCGGTCATCGCGGCGCTGGCCGCCATGTCCGCCGCCTCCTTCAGAGTCTTCGTCTCGGCCACGTGCGCGAGCAGGAGATCGATCTTGCGGACCAGTTCGTCCTTGACCACGGGTTTGCCCAGGTAGTCGAAGCCGCCCGCCTCGAAGCCCTGCAGCCGGTCTT
Source organism: Rhodocyclaceae bacterium (assembly GCA_035331665.1). Classification (GTDB taxonomy): domain Bacteria; phylum Pseudomonadota; class Gammaproteobacteria; order Burkholderiales; family Rhodocyclaceae; genus JAEUNJ01. The sequence goes on along the minus strand of DAOLKI010000230.1, from coordinate 629 downwards.
CCAGCCCCGTGTTCGCGGACAGGAAGATCACCGGCAGATCGGCCGTCTCCGGGCGCGACTTCAGGTCCCGGCACACTTCGTAACCGGATCGGCCGGGAAGGACGACGTCGAGGAGGACGAGGTCGAAGGCCTCCTTCCGCGTTGTCTCCAGGCACTCCTCGCCGCTCGCGGCCAATGAAATGTCATAGGTGCCGCGAAGCAGCAACGCCAGCGTCTTCGCCTGGATGGGATCGTCCTCGACGGTAAGGATGCGTGCGACCATCGTGGCCTCCTTTGCACTTGCGCGCCGCTTCGCGGCGCGGCCGGTCAGCGCCCCGCCTTGTGCTCGACGGCGAATACCGCCGCCTCGACCCGCGAGGTCAGATTGAGCTTGGACAGGATGTGGCGGACGTGCAGCTTCACCGTGTCGTGGCTGATGTCCAGCGTGCGGGCGATGGCCTTGTTCGACAGCCCCTGGGCGAGGAAGTCGAGGATCTGCCGCTCGCGCGCCGTCAATTGCTTCAGGGCCTCCGCCTTGCCCGCCGCCGGTCCGCCCCCCTGCAACAGGTGCACCAGTTTCAGCGTCATGCTGGGCGCCACGACGGTCTCGCCGCGCACGGCCCGTTGCACGGCGTCCACGAGGTCGTCCG
>DAOLKI010000229.1:0-4837 GCA_035331665.1 Rhodocyclaceae bacterium | reverse complement strand
CGCACGTTGGCGCGCACGGAGACGTTCATGCCGATGAAGCCGGCGGCGCCGGACAGCACCGCGCCGATCACGAAGCCGATGGCGGTGGACATGCCGAGGAACATGGCGATGACGATGGCCAGGACCACGCCGACCATGGCGATGGTCGTGTACTGGCGCTTCAGGTAGGCCTGGGCGCCTTCCTGCACGGCGGCCGAAATCTGCCGCATGCGGTCGTTGCCGGTCGGCTGCCCGACGATCCATTGGGCCGTGATCCAGCCGTAGGCGATCGCCGCCACGGCACAGATCAACGCGAATAACAGTCCGGTGGACATTCACTCCCTCCTTAAGTTGATGTTGAAACCCGGGCCCCCGGGGGGGCTCAATTGAAAGCGCGCCTTGCGGCGCGCCTTGAATTCCCGTCGCTGGTCAGAGCTTGAACTCCCCCTTCAGCTTCTTCGGCACGGCGACGTTCTTCAGCACCACGTAATTGGGCAGCCCCTCCTTGAAGGGCGGGAAGTCCTCGCCGGCGATCAGCGGCGCCAGGTAGCGGCGGCACTTCTCGGTGACCCCGAAGCCGTCGGACGTGATGAAGTCCTTGGGCATGAACTTCTCCCTGTTCGCCACGTCCTTCAGTTCCGCCACCTCGATCTTCCACTTGTAGGGCTTGTCCGAGACGCGCTGGATGGCCGGCATGACGGAATTGCGCCCCTTCAGCGCCAGCTCCACCGCGGCCTTGCCGGTGGCATAGGCCTGGGCCACGTCGGTCTTCGAGGCGATGTGGCGGGCGGAGCGCTGCAGGTAGTCGGCGACGCCCCAGTGGTACTTGAGGCCGAGCCCCTCCTTGACCATGGCGGCGATCACCGGCGCCACGCCGCCCAGCTGGGCATGGCCGAAAGCGTCGCGCAGGCCCTGGTCCGACAGGAAGGCCCCGTCGGGCCCCTTGACGCCTTCCGACGCGACCACGGTGCAGTAGCCGAACTTCTTGACCATCGCCCCGACCTTGGCGAGGAACTTGTCCTTGTTGAAGGCCACCTCGGGAAAGAGGATCACGATGGGGATCTCGTTCTTCGCCGTCGAGGCCAGCGCGCCGGCCGCGGCGATCCATCCGGCATGGCGGCCCATCACCTCGAGGATGAAGACCTTGGTCGAGGTCTTGGCCATGGAGACGACGTCGAAGCTCGCCTCCAGCGTGGACACGGCCACGTACTTGGCCACCGACCCGAAGCCGGGGCAGTTGTCGGTGATCGGCAGGTCGTTGTCCACCGTCTTGGGCACGTGGACCGCCGTGATCGGATAGCCGAGGGATTCGCCGAGCTGGGAGACCTTGAGGCAGGTGTCGGCGGAGTCGCCGCCGCCGTTGTAGAAGAAATAGCCGATGTTGTGGGCCTTGAAGACCTCGATCAGGCGTTCGTATTCGCGCCGGTTCTGGTCCAGGCCCTTCAGCTTGTAGCGGCAGGAACCGAAGGCGCCGGCGGGCGTCGTGCGCAGGGCGGCGATGGCCGCGGCGGATTCCTTCGACGTGTCGATCAGGTCCTCGGTCAGAGCGCCGATGATGCCGTTGCGTCCGGCATACACCTTGGCGATGCGGTCCTTGTGCTTGCGCGCGGTCTCGATCACGCCGCAGGCCGAGGCGTTGATGACCGACGTCACGCCGCCCGACTGGGCGTAAAAGGCATTCATTTTCTTCGCTGCCATGGTTCCCCCCTTTTTGAGATGTGCGACCCGTCAGACGAGGGCCGCGAATGCGCGATCGCGAATGTCCTCCACCTTTCCCAGGCCGTCTATCCTGCTGTAGCGCGGCGCTCCCGGCTCGCCACCCGCGGCCCACTTGCCATAATAGGCCACCAGGGCCTCGGTTTGTTCATGATAGACGCGCAGCCGCTGGCGGACCGTCTCCTCCCGGTCGTCGTCGCGCTGGATCAGCGGCTCGCCGGTCGCGTCGTCCCTGCCCTCGACCTTCGGCGGGTTGAATTTCACGTGGTAGGTGCGGCCGGAGGCCAGATGCACGCGCCGGCCGGCCATCCGGGTGATGATCTCCTCGTCCGGCACGTCGATCTCCAGCACGTAGTCGATGGGCACGCCGGCCTGCTTCATCGCCTCCGCCTGGGGGATCGTGCGCGGGAATCCGTCGAACATGTAGCCGTGCGCGCAGTCGGGTTGGGTAAGGCGATCCTTCACGAGGCCGATGATGACGTCGTCCGAGACCAGGCCGCCCGCGTCCATCACCTTCTTCGCCTCCAGGCCCAGCGGGGTGCCCGCCTTGACGGCGGCGCGCAGCATGTCCCCGGTGGATATCTGCGGGATGCCGTACTTCTCGCGGATGTAGTTCGCCTGGGTGCCCTTGCCGGCGCCGGGCGGTCCCAACAGGATCAATCGCATCTCGGAGTGCCTCCTCAGTGAATCGGCGGATTATATGGGCTTAATGCGGATTCCAATACCCCGCGCGGCAAGGAATCGCACCCCCGGGGACGGGCCGCGGACCGCCCCGGTCAGGCCGCCCCGCGGGCGGCGAATACCCGACGCACCCGCTCCAGGTCTTCCGGCGTATCGACGCCGGCCTCCGGCCGGTCCGGGGTCACCGCGACCCGGATCGCGAGGCCGTGCCACAGCACGCGCAATTGCTCCAGGGCCTCCACCGTTTCCATCGGCGACGGCGCGAGCGTCCCGTAACGGCGGAGGAACCCGGCCCGGTAGGCATAGAGGCCGATATGGCGGAGGGGCACGAGGCCGGCCGGCAGGAGGCCGGGGGGTTCCTGCCCCGCGGCCACCCGGACACCCGAGGAAAACCCGTCACGCGCATAGGGGATCGGGGCGCGGGAGAAGTAGAGGGCACGTCCCGCCGCGTCGCAGACCACCTTGACGACGTTGGGGTTGAGGAACTCGGAAAGCGATTCGATGGGGTGCGCCGCGGTGGCCATCGGCAACGCCGGGTCCGCCGCCAGCGCGGCGGCGACGCCGTCCACGAGCGCCGCGGCGATCAGGGGTTCGTCCCCCTGCACGTTCACGACGATCTCGTCATCGCGCCAGGCGCGCGCATCCACCACCTCGGCCAGCCGGTCGGTGCCGCTCGGGTGATCGGCGGACGTCATGATCGCGTCATGGCCGTGGGCGCGCACGGCATCGAGCACCCGCCGGTCGTCGGTGGCCACCGTGACGTCCGCCGCGGCGGTGCGCAGCGCCGCCTCGACGACCCGCACCACCATGGGGCGGCCGGCGACGTCGGCCAGGGGCTTGGCCGGCAGCCGCGTCGACGCGTAGCGCGCCGGGATGACGATGTGGTAGGCCATGGGGGCCCTCCGTCAGTCCTCTTCCGGGGCCAGGCTGCGGGCCTCTTCCTCGAGCATCACCGGGATGTCGTCCTTGACCGGATAGGCCAGGCGGCAGGCCTTGCAGACCAGTTCCCCGGCCGCCTTGCGGTGATCGAGGGGGCCCTTGCACAGGGGGCAGACGAGGATTTCAAGCAGGCGGGCATCCATCCAGTTTCTCCAGGATATGGCGGGCGAGGTCGGGTTCCACGGCGGCGGTGACCGGCAGCACCCAGACGGGGGGCCATCCCGGCGCCGGCACGAGGGGCGCGATGCCGGTCAATTTTACCGCGTCCTTCTCGGTGGTCAGGATGCCATCGGCGGCCAGGGCGAGGTCGTGGGCGGCATAGGCATGATGGTCGGGAAACGGCCGTTCCGCGAAGCGCAGGCCGAGCCGCGACAGATGCGCGAAGAAGCGGCCGGGATCGCCGATGCCGGCCACCGCGACCAGGGATTCGCCCGCGAAGTCGCCGGCTCGCCGGCGCACGCCCGGATCGTCGAGGCGCCGGAACTCCTCGCCGGAAAGGGTCATCCGGAAGGCGCCCGGCATCGCGGCCCGGCCCGCCGGATCGCCGCCGTTCAGGACGATGGCATCGACGTCGGCGAGCCGCGAGACGGGTTCGCGCAGCGGGCCCGCCGGCAGGCGCCGGCCGTTGCCGGCCCCACGGGCATCCACCACGGCGATCTCCACGTCGCGCCACAGCCGGTAATGCTGCAGGCCGTCGTCGCAAAGGACCAGGTCGCAGTCGGGGTTGGCGCGCAGCAGTTCGCGGCCGGCGGCGACCCGGTCGGCGCCCACCGCCACCGGGCAGCCCGTGCGCCGGCGGATCAGCAGCGGCTCGTCGCCCACGTCGGCCGGGGCCGAATCCGTAGCGACGACGCGCACCGCCGAGCCGCGCCGTCCGTAGCCGCGGCTCACCACGCCGGGGTGCCGGCCACCGGCGCGCAGGGCGTCGGCCAGGGCGACGATCAGCGGCGTCTTGCCCGTGCCGCCGGCGACGATGCCCCCGATCACCACGACCGGCACGGGCAAGCGGTGGCGGGCCAGCCATCCGGCACGGTAGAGCGCGCGGCGCAGTGCGGCGAGGACGGCGAAGGCCCAGGCCGCGGGAAGGAGCAGGGTGGAGACGGGGCCGCGGTCCCGCCAGGCGGCGGTCAGCAGGCGTTCAGCGCTGGGTCTGCTGGATGGCAAAGGAGATGTGGGACAGACCGGCCTGCTGGGCCGCCTGCATCACGTCAACGACGCTCTGGTGGGTGGCCTTGGCGTCCGCGTTGATGATGACGACCGGGTCCTTGCCGCCGGCGGCGGCGCGCTTCAGGGCGACGACGATGGCCGCCACGTCGCGCCCGCCGACGGGATTCCTGTTCACCACCACGTCGCCGCCGGCCGTGACCACCACGTTAACCTCGCTGGGCTGCTCGTGGGTGGCCTGGGTATCGGCGGTGGGGAGGTTGATCTCGAGGCCGGCGAACTTCGAATAGGTGGTGGTGATCATCAGGAAGATCAGGATCACCAGCAGCACGTCGATCATCGGGATCAGGTTGATCTC
>DAOLKI010000228.1:0-4842 GCA_035331665.1 Rhodocyclaceae bacterium | reverse complement strand
CCGGCCCATCTCGCCGACAGCGAAGATGAATGGGAAGAGTTTTGAACAGGCCGACTTCGGGCTCTCCCCCCCCTCCAGGCATCAGGCCGCGGCCGGCCGCCGACGCGTCCTCGGCGGGTGGCGGCGCGGCGCCGCCCGCGGACCGGGAGTTTGCCTTCGGGGCGGCCGACTTCGAGCGCATCCGCAAGCTCATCTACGCCCAGGCTGGGATTTCCCTCGCGCCGGTGAAGCAGGACATGGTGTATAGCCGCCTGGCGCGTCGCCTGCGCGCCCTCGGCATGACGCGGTTCAGTGATTACATCGACCACCTGGAAAAGGGAGACGAGGCCGAGTGGGAGACCTTCGTCAACGCGTTGACGACGAATCTGACCGCGTTCTTCCGCGAGGCCCATCATTTCGACATCCTGGCCCGCAGCCTGAAGGAAAGGCCGCACCGGCCCCTGAGGATCTGGTGCTCGGCGGCCTCCACCGGAGAGGAGCCGTATTCCCTGGCGATCACGGCCTGCGAGGCGTTCGACAGCCTGTCGCCGCCCGTGCGCATCCTGGCCAGCGACATCGACACGAACGTGCTGGCGAAGGGCCAGAAAGGCGTCTATCCGGTCGAGCGCGTGGATCGGTTGTCGCCGGAACGCCTGCGGCGCTTCTTCCAGCGGGGCACGGGCGCCCAGTCCGGCCAGGCGCGGGTCCGTCCGGAACTGCAGCAGTTGATCCGTTTCACGCGGATCAACCTGCTGGATCCGCGCTGGCCTGCCGTCGAGGGTCCCCTCGATGCGATCTTCTGCCGCAACGTGATGATCTATTTCGACAAGCCCACCCAGTACGCCATTCTGAAGAAGTTCGTTCCCCTTCTCAGGGACGACGGCCAGCTCTATGCCGGGCACTCGGAAAGCTTCCTCCACGCAGCCGACCTGTTCCGGTCCCTCGGACGTACGGTTTACGAGCGGGCCGATCGCATCGCCGGGGCGGGGCGGGGCTTCCACAAATGAATGATGAACTCGGTTTCGTCGAGCACCTTGCCGGCAATCGTTACTTCGACAAGAGCTTCGAACTGGAAGCCGTCAAGGTCCTGCCGGGAGAGTATTTCGTCAGCACCACCTCCATGATGATGGTCACCGTGCTCGGGTCCTGCGTCTCCGCCTGCATTCGAGACCGGGAGAAGGGGATCGGCGGGATGAACCACTTCATGTTGGCCGATTCCGGGGATGGTGGAGCCCTCTCGGCGTCGGCCCGGTACGGCACCTACGCGATGGAGGTGCTGATCAATCACTTGATCAAACTCGGTGCCCGTCGCGGCCAATTGGAAGCCAAGGTGTTCGGCGGCGGCCGCGTCATGGCGTCGCTCGCCAGTTCGAACGTGGGCGAGCGCAATTCGGATTTCGTGATGCGCTACCTCGGGGTCGAAGGCATCCAGGTGGCCGCCTCGGACCTGCTGGGGAACTTCCCGCGCAAGATATATTTCTTTCCGGCCACCGGACGGGTACTGGTCAAGAAGCTGGTGCGGATGCACAACGACACCCTGATCAAGCGCGAGAAGGAATATGCGGCGCGCCTGACGGAGGCGCCGGTGGCCGGTGACGTGGAACTGTTTGGCTGAGGACAAGGCAGTGACAATCAAGGTACTCGTGGTCGACGATTCGGCGTTGATGCGGGCGTTGCTCACCGAAATCATCAATGGGGCACCCGACCTGCAGGTCGTGGGGACCGCTCCCGACGCGTTGGCGGCGCGCGAGATGATCAAGACGCTCGATCCGGACGTCATGACATTGGACGTCGAGATGCCGCGCATGGACGGGTTGGAGTTCCTGTCGCGCGTGATGCGCCTGCGCCCGATGCCGGTGGTCATGATCTCCTCGTTCACCGATCGGGGGTCCGAGGTGACGCTGCAGGCCCTGGAACTGGGGGCGGTGGATTACATCCCGAAGCCGCGCGCCGAAAGCGTCGCGATCTTCCAGAACAGCGCGGAAGACATCCGCGAGAAGATTCGCGCCGCTCACGGCGCCCGCGTGCGTGCCTTGCCGAGTCGGGCGGTCACTCCCGCTCCGGCGCCCCGCGCCCCCGCCTCGAGCGGCATTTCCACCGCGGGCATGGCGGGCAAGCTGATCGCCATCGGCGCATCCACCGGGGGCACGGAGGCCATCCGCGAAGTGCTGGAAGCCCTGCCCGCGGACATACCGGGCGTCGTGATCGTCCAGCACATGCCGGAGAGTTTCACGCCGTCCTTCGCCAAACGGCTGGACAGTGCTTCGCGGCTGACCGTCGTCGAGGCGCGCGGTGGAGAACGGGTCCAGCCGGGACACGCCTACCTGGCCCCCGGGCACTCGCACATGCTGGTACGCCGGGAAGGGACGGGTTACGTCATCGAACTGTCCAAGGCGGAGCCCGTAAACCGCCACCGGCCTGCCGTGGATGTGCTCTTCAGCTCGGTCGCCGCCCATGCCGGTGCCAACGTGATCGGCGTGATCCTGACCGGCATGGGCAAGGATGGCGCCCAGGGAATGCTCGAGATGCGGCAGCGCGGGGCATGGAACATCGGGCAGGACGAGGCCACCTGCGTCGTCTACGGCATGCCCCGCGAGGCAGCCCGGGTGGGGGCCCTGGACGAGGTGGTTCCCCTGGGCGAAGTGGCGGCTCGCGTCGTGGCCCGCCTGCGGGCGGCGCGGGCCTGAGCGGGCGGCGGTATACTCGGGAAAAGGCAGGAGGATCAGATCATGCAGGCCAGTTTTTCCGTCGCCGACGGCAGAGCCGTCATCCGGCTCCAGGGAAGGTTCGATTTCAACGCCCATCGTGAATTCCGCGAGGCCACGGAACAGGCATTGCGCGAAGCGGGTGCCAAGGAATTGCGGGTCGATCTGGCGGAGGTCGAGTATCTCGACAGTTCCGCCCTCGGTATGCTCCTGATGTTGCGCGACAAGGCCAAGGCGGCCAACAAGGCGGTCGTCCTGGCCAATTGCCAGGGCGCCGTGCGACAGGTCCTGGACATCGCGAACTTCGGAAAGCTTTTTGCGATCGTGTGACCGCCCGCGGAGGCGGGCGCGGTGGCAAACGGGACCTCCGGGATACGGTCGGCGGCCCGGGATGCGGAAAAGCCCGGCTCATGCTTTTCCGAGTATGGCCGTTAATCCGTCGTACCCGGCTTGATCCGGGGGCATTGGCCTATGGCCACGCGACAGAAATCCGAATCTGCCATCGGGGCGGCAGACCCCGTGGAGGAGCGAATGATGGCGAGCGGGAAGGTAATGCTGGTGCATGGCGCGGCTGGAGTCGGCGTCGCGGTTGTGGGTGTCGGGGCGATCTACCTTTCCGGTGCCTCGCCAAGCGTCGGAGCGGTGGTCCTGCTGCTGTTGCTGGCCCTGTTCGTTGCCGCGGTGCCGACCATGATCGTCAAGGCGCTCGTGACCGGTCCGGCCGAGCGCCTGCGGGCCACCATCGAGGCCACCCGCAGCGACGGCGACCTGGCGCGACGGGTCGAGACGGCTTCCGGAGGCGAGACCGCCGGGGCGGCGGGTGCCTTCAATGCGCTGATCGGGAGCTTCCAGGGCATCATCACACGCATCGTCTTCAACGCCAAACAGGTTGCCGACGCGGCCGAGAAGCTGATCAAGGATGCGGAGGGCGCCGCCGACAGTTCCCGGCGTCAGGCGGAAGCCGCCGACGCTGCGGCACTGGCGGTGGCGGAAATGTCCGGTGGTGTCGCCGACGTGGCCCGCAACGCCGAGGAGACGGCGGGAATCGCCCAGGCCGCCCGGGAGCATTCGTCCCGCGGGGCGGCCATCGTGAGCCAGGCGTCGGCCGAGATCGACCGGATTGCCCGCTCGGTGGAGGAGTCGGCCCGCGTCGTCGCCGCCCTGGGCGAGCGCTCGGAACAGATTTCGGGCATCGTCAAGACCATTCACGACATCGCCGACCAGACCAACCTGCTCGCCCTCAATGCCGCCATCGAGGCAGCCCGGGCGGGCGAGCAGGGGCGCGGATTCGCCGTGGTGGCGGACGAGGTTCGCAAGCTCGCGGAACGGACCACGGCGGCCACCGGCGAAATCAGTACGGTGATCGCCGCGATCCAGTCGGAGACCCAGAGCGCCATTGCCAACATCCGCGAAGGGTCCAACCTGGCCAGGACCGGGGCCGATCTGGCGCGCCAGGCGGCCGATGCGTTGGACACCATCAATCGTGGCGCCCAGGAGACCATGGAGAAGGTGGATCTGATCGCCAAGGCGATGGCCGAACAGACCGCCAAGGCGCAGGACATTTCAGAACACGTGACAAGCATCATGGGGGCGGCGGAAAACAACCGGCAGGGGGCGGAGCGTACCCTGGCCGAGGCCCGCAACCTGGATTACCTGGCGGTCAACCTGGAAGAAGTCGGTACCGTGTTCAAGCTTGGCGCCGGCGGCGAGGCCGCCATGAAGGTGCACGAGCGCATGCCCGGAATCGTCCAGGATGCGGCGCGGCTCGTGAGCCAGGCTTTCGAACAGGCGGCCGCCCGCGGTGAGGTCAAACTCGACGACTTGTTCGACCAGAACTACGTTCCGATTCCGAACACCAAGCCGCAGAAGTTCCACACCCGGTTCGACACGCTGGCCGACAAGCTCCTGCCGGCGATCCAGGAGCCTTTCCTGGACCGATTCAAGGAGATCACCTACGCGATCGCCTGCGACCGCAGCGGCTACGTGCCCACTCACAACAACCGCTTCTGCCAGCCGCTGACCGGCGACGAAAAACGCGATTTCGTCGGCAACCGCACCAAGCGCATCTTCTCGGACCCGGTGGGGCGCCGCTGCGGCGCCCACCAGCAGCCGTTCCTGATCCAGACCTACCGGCGCGACACCGGCGAGATCATGCACG
>DAOLKI010000227.1:0-4906 GCA_035331665.1 Rhodocyclaceae bacterium | reverse complement strand
GGGGCGCCGCCAAAGACATGGAGCCGCGCAGCGGCGAACCGCCGTCACCCCCTCCCGGGAGGGGGTCGGGGGGAGGGGACCGGGCGCCCCGCGCGGCCGCCCGGAGGGGCGCCGCCAAAGACATGGAGCCGCGCAGCGGCGAACCGCCGTCACCCCCTCCTGGGAGGGGGTCGGGGGGAGGGGACCCATTTGAGCCTACTGTCCGTACGTGATCTGTCGGTGGCCATCGGCCGGGTGCGGCCGGTGCAGGAGGTTTCCTTCGCGATAGGCGAGGGGGAGACCTTTGCGCTGCTGGGCGAATCCGGTTGCGGCAAGTCGATGACGGCCCTCGCCCTGATGCGCCTGTTGCCCGCCGGAGGCCGGCTGACCGGGGGCACGATCAGCTTCGCAGGCACTTCCCTGAGGGAGTTGCCGGAAACGGGCATGCGCCAGGTGCGTGGCGGGCGCATGGCCATGATCTTCCAGGAACCCGGCACCAGCCTCAACCCGGTGATGACCGTCGGCGCGCAGATCGGCGAATCCCTGGCCCTGCACCATGGTGTGTCCGGCGCGGCGGCCCGCGAGCGCGCCGAGATGCTCCTTGCGGCGGTCGGAATACCCGACCCGGGGCGCCGGATCGACGAATTCCCGTTCCAGCTTTCCGGCGGCATGAAGCAGCGGGCGATGATCGCGATGGCGCTGGCCGGCGAGCCGGAACTGCTGATCGCCGACGAGCCGACCACGGCGCTGGACGTGACCATCCAGGCCCAGGTCCTGGACCTGCTGGCCGAACTGAAGGCCAACCGCCGCATGGCGACCCTGCTGATCAGCCACGACCTCGGCGTCGTCGCGCGCATGGCCGACCGGGTCGGGATCATGTATGCGGGGCAACTGGTCGAGACGGCCCCGCGGACCGATTTCTATGCGCGGCCGGCGCACCCCTACGCACGCCGCCTGTTCGCCGCACTTCCCGACGTGCGGCTGCGCGGCACGGCCCTGGCCACGATTCCGGGCAGCGTGCCTGCGCTGGACCGGCCCCTGCCCGGCTGCCGATTTGCGCCGCGTTGCGCGGAGGTCCGCGACGTATGCCGGCATGCAGCGCCGGAGTGGACCTTCCTCGCCGAAGGGCATGCCGTGCGCTGCCATTTTCCGCAATCCGGCGCCCGATCCTGCGGGGTCGCCGCGCCGGCGGCGTCGCCATCGGGCGGCGTCGCGCCGGCTCCCCTGCTCGAGGTGGAGGACCTGCGCGTGCATTTCCCGATCCGGCGAGGCCTGCTGCGGCGAACGGTGGGCCATGTACGCGCGGTGGATGGCGTGTCGTTGCGCCTCGTGCGGGGCCGCACCCTGGCCCTGGTCGGCGAGTCGGGGTGCGGCAAGACCACCGCCGGCAAGGCGGTGCTGCGGTTGCTGCCCTCGTCCTCGTCGGCATTGCGGCTGGATGGGAACGAGATCGGCCTGTTGCCGGAGGCCCGGCTCAAGCCCTGGCGGGCGAAGATGCAGATGGTGTTCCAGGATCCATTCGGTTCCCTCAACCCGAGGCTGCGGGTCGGCGAGACCATCGCGGAAGGGCTGCGCGCCCTGCAGGGACGCGGCGCCGAGGCGCGGGTGGGCGAACTGCTCGAGGCCGTCGGACTGGCGCCGGCCATGGCCCAGCGCTATCCCCACGAGTTCTCGGGCGGGCAGCGGCAGCGCATCGCCATCGCCCGGGCCCTGGCCGTGGAACCGGAACTGCTGGTCTGCGACGAGCCCACCAGCGCCCTGGACGTGTCGGTGCAGGCCCAGATACTGAACCTTTTGCGGGACCTGCAGAAACGCCTCGGGCTCGCCTACCTGTTCATCACCCACAACATCGCCGTCGTGGATTTCCTGGCGCAGGAGGTGGCTGTAATGTATCTGGGACGCATCGTCGAGCGGGGATCGGTGGACGAGGTGTTGCGCAACCCGCGCCACCCCTATACCCAGGCCCTGCTGGCGGCGGTGCCCGCCATCGAACCTTCCGAGGTTGCCCCCGTTCGTCTGGCGGGGGACCTGCCTTCGCCGGCGGCGCCGCCGGCCGGATGTCATTTCCACCCCCGTTGCCCGCGGGCGGTGGAGGCCTGCCGGGCGGAGTACCCGGGAGAAACCGCCTTTTCGGCAACCCACGCGGTCCGCTGCCATTTCCCCGCCTGAGCCGGCGGACGCGGCGGCATTCCGACCGACCGGTGCCGGTCAGCGCTTCTTCTTGGGCGGTTTCGGCGCGGGTCTGGCTGCCGGGCGGCCGGATCGCTGCGGCGCCCCCTTGGCGGTGGTCCGGGCGCCCCCGGGGCGGGATTTCCCGGCGGCGAGGGTCAGCCGCTGGCGGCCGCCGGCCCCCGCGGTCACCACCGAGCCCCTTCGGCCGGTGCGCCCGGAAACGGCGCGCGCCTTCACGGCACGCGGCACCTTTGCCTCCACCGGATCCTGGGGCAGGCGTGCGATGGCGAGATCGTCGTGCGCCTGGGCGCCCGCCGGCACCAGGAAGACGTGGCCGGCGCCGATGCGCGTCTTCGGCGTGATGCCGTTCAATTGTTTCAGGCGGACGACGGTCAGGCCGTGGCGCGTCGCGACCGCTTCCAGCTTCTCGCCCTTCCTCAGGGAGTAGGTCTTCCAGTTGGACAGGGGCTTTTCCTCCAGTTCGTGCCGATGCAGGTTGGCCATGAACACCTGCACCTTCTCGGCGGGCACCACCAGGGGATTGCGTCCCTCGCCGGGGATGACGGGCCGGTGATAGGCGGGGTTCAAGGCAATGAACTCGTCGAGGGGCGTCTCGGCCAGCTTCGCGGCCGTGGCGATGTCCATGTTCTCCCACAAGTCGATGGTGCCGAAGTACGGTTTGTTGGGGATGGGGTCGATCTGTACCCCGAACAGCGCCGGGTCGGCGACGATGTTCTTCAGCGCCTGCAGCTTCGGCACGTAGTACCGGGTCTCCCCCGGCATCGACAGGCTCGCGTAGTCCGTGGGCAGCCCCTTCGCCTGGTTCCGCGCCACCGCCTTGGCCACCGCGTATTCCCCCCAGTTGTAGGAGGCCAGCGCCAGGTGCCAGTCCCCGTGCATCTCGTAGATGTTCTGCAGGTAATCGAGCGCCGCGCTGGTGGAGGCCAGGATGTCGCGCCGCTCGTCGAGCCACCAGTTCTGGGCAAGCTTGTAGTTCTTGCCGGTGGACGGGATGAACTGCCAGATGCCGAGGGCCTTGGCCGGCGACAGGGCCAGGGGATTGAAGGAACTCTCGACGATGGGCAACAACGCGAGTTCCGTCGGCATGCCGCGCTTTTCCAGTTCCTCGACGATGTGGAACAGGTAGCGACGGCTGCGCTGGAAGATGCGCTTCAGCATGTCGGGCCGGTTGAGGTACCAGGCCTGGCGGTCGGCCACCAGGGAGGTGTCCAGGTCCGGCATGGAGAAACCGTTGCGCATGCGCTGCCACAGGTCGGTCTCGGTCCGCGTCAGGTCGATGGTGGCCATGCGCGGCAGTTCCTCCGGAATCTGCAGGGCAGGGGGCACGACCACGAATGAGTCGGGTGCCGGCGGCCCCGGGATCGCGGGGGGCCGGATTTCCGGGCTGATCTGCAGGGGGCCGTCGAACAGGCCCGATCCGACCTCGGCCCGGGCCGGGCAGGCTGCGCAGAGCAGGCAGATGAGAAGGAATCTAAGGATCGGCAGGATCGTCACCGGCGACGCAGCGGGGCTTCGGGACGCGGCCGCTCGGACCGCGTTGGGGACCCGGATTATAAGCGAGGCCGTCCCGGCGACCGCTTATGGAAATCCCCGCGCCTTCAGGGCCGCGGCCAGGGCCTCGAACTTCACCGGCTTGACCAGAACGTCATCGAAGCCGGCCTCGAGCATGGCAGTCCGCTCTTCGGCCAGGGCGTGGGCGGTGTAGGCGAGCACGGCAAGGCCGGCCAGCGCAGGGTCCGACCGGATGCGTCGACAGACTTCCAGGCCGCTCATGCCGGGCATGCTGACGTCCAGCAGTACCAGGTTGCAGGTCCCGCCGTCGGCGAGGACGCCCAGCGCATCGGCACCGTCCACGGCTTCGCGAACGTCCCAACCCAGACGTTTCATGAACGCGACGGCGATCCGGCGGTTGATCTCGTTGTCGTCCACCACCAGGGTGCGGCGGCCTTCAGCCATCGGGGGTTTCCAGCGGCAATTCGATGGTGAAGGTCGAGCCCTTGCCGACTTCCGATTCCAGCGATACCGAGCCGCCCATGCCGTCGACCACCTGCTTGACGATGGCCAGACCGAGGCCTGTACCGCCATGGGCGCGGGTCAGGAAGGCCTCCGCCTGACGGAATTTTTCGAACACCCACTCGCGGGCTTCGTCGGGAATGCCGCAACCGGTGTCGCTGACCGCGATGACGATCCGCGCGTCGCGTCGTCCGGCACGGATGGCGACGGAGCCGGCATCGGTGAATTTCACGGCGTTGTTCAGCAGGTTGTTGAGGATCTGGCGCAACCGGGTCGGGTCGCCAAGGATTACGTTCGGCAGTTCGTCGCTGACCACGCATTCCATGGCGAGGCCCTTCGCCTCGGCGTGGGCCCGGTGGAGATTGGCCAGATCGCCGACGACTTCCCTCAGATTGATCGGCTGGCGCGCGAGTTCCATCCGGCCGGCCTCGATTTTGGACAGGTCCAGGAGGTCGTTCAGGAGGTCGAGCAGGTGGTTGCCACTGTCGCGGATGGTCCGCGCGTAGCTGCGCTGCGTGTCGTCGGCCGCCTCCATTTCCAGCAGTTCCGCGAAGCCGAGAATCCCGTTCAGCGGTGTGCGCAGTTCGTGGGACATGCTGGCGAGGAACTCCGACTTCAGCTTGTTCGCCTCCTCGGCCTTCTCCCGTGCCCGCTCGAGTTCCTGGAACGAGATGACGATGCTGTCGGCCTCGATCCCGTACGCGCCGTGCATCATCTCTGT
>DAOLKI010000226.1:0-4914 GCA_035331665.1 Rhodocyclaceae bacterium | reverse complement strand
TACTTCGGGCTGTTCCTGACCCTGTTCCTGGCCGTCCAGGCGCCGCGCTTCCTGCGTCTGCGCTTCTTCCTCTCCTGGTGGGCGTATTCCTTCCCCGTCGCGGCCATCACCGCCGCCACGCTGAGCATGGCGCACGCGACCGGCGAACCCTTCCTGCACGGACTGGCCATCCTGCTGCTCGCGCTGCTGAGCCTGCTGCTGGCCATCCTGTTCGGGCGCACGGTCCTGGCGGCCCTGCGCGGCGAAATCTGCGTGCCGGAGGAGTGAAGGAAAGGCGGCGGAGGGTAACGAGTCGCCGGGGGTGGGTCGCGAATGCGGCGCGCGGCCGACGTGCCGCCGCCCGGGGATCAGAGCCGGGGGGGCTTGCGCCGCGCCGCGCCGACCAGGATGGCGATGGACCAGAACTCGAGCAGCATGCCGCAGCCGAGGAAGGTGATGGCCACCGGCCGCGGCGCCAGCGGCGGGAAGACCTGCGGCGCCACCAGGCCGAGGACGCCGGCGGCGAGGCACAGCGTGGCGCCCACGGACATGACGAAGAAGGACGCCGGCGGGCGGAACCGCTCCTGCAGGCCCGAGGAGCCCGCCACGGACTACTCCCTGCCCACCGACAGGACGGGATGGGTCTCGTTTTCCGAAACCAGCACCGTCATCAGGTTGGTCACCAGCCGGACCCGGTCGGCATCCGAAAAGCGCACCACGCCCTCGGATTCGAGACGCTCGATGCCGAGCTTCACCATGCCCACGGCGCCCTCGACGATGCGCGAGCGGGCCGCCACGACGGCCTCGGCCTGCTGCCGGCGCAGCATGGCGCTGGCGATCTCCGGCGCGTAGGCGAGATGGGAGATGCGCGCCTCGACGATCTCGACCCCGGCCAGCTCCACGTGGCTCTGGATGGTCTCGGTCAGCACCTGGGCCACGGCATCCAGGTCGCCGCGCAGGGAGTGCCGGCCCTCGGGGTCGCCGTCGTACCAGCGGGAACTGACCACCGCCCGCAGGGCCGACTCGCTCTGGATGGTCACGTAGGTGCCGTAGTCGGCGACGTCGAATGTGGCCCGCGCCGAGTCGGCCACGCGCCAGACCACCACCGCCGCCACCTCGATCGGGTTCCCGGCCCGGTCATTCACCTTCAGGGTCGGCGTGTTGAGGTTGTTCACCCGCATCGACACTGTCTGCCGGGTGTAGAAGGGATTGAGCCAGAAGAAGCCGTCCGCGCGGATGGTCCCGGCATAACGGCCGAAGAACACGAACACCCCGGCAATGTTCGGCTGCAGGATCGTGAAGCCCTTGCCGAGGAAGCCCAGGATGGGCAAGGCCACGATCGCCGGTATCGACGGTGGCGCGGCGTAGAGCACCACCGGGCCGATGATGTGCCAGAGGGCCCAGGCGAAGCCGCCGAGCCATATCGGTAGGAAAAGCCAGCCGGAAATGTAGCTGGCATTGCGTTCCCGGACGCTGTCGGACATGCTGTTCCCCTGGCAGATGCAATTGGTTTTGTAATCGCGCCGCCATCGGTCCGATGGCAGCCTGCATCGCTAGGGTAGCGCAGCGACCGGCCCGATGCCAGCCCGGCGGTCCGCCCCCTTATTCCGCCGGCAGGATTCGCAGCCGATGCGCCCGTCCTGACTGGGGGCATAGCCGGCCAGGCGATGGATTTGTGTCGGCCTGCCGGATGCCTGCCGTCCGGCGAGACGCCGCGAGGGTCCGCCGACTGCCCGCGGGACGTAGCCGATCACGGGCGCCGCAACAAGAGCACGGCGAATGAAGGCACCCGGACCCGCGCCCCCGGCCCGGAGGCGCGCCGGGCAGGAATGGTTCGAAACCTCAGGCGGCGGCGCGCCGCAGGGTCTTCCAGATCAGCAATGGCACCAGCACGGGCAGGGCGCCGGCCAGGTAACCGACGAGGATGAGCGCGGTGCTCAGATACTGGATCGCGACGATGCCGGGCTGCTTCGAAGTCAGGACTGACATGACAGATACCTCACGGCGGGTGGGAAGGAAGTATGGAAATCCGGTGGCGCCACGGGCGGGCTCAGGCCCGGTCGTCCCCGATCAACAGGCGGCCCGGCGCCAGATAACGGTGTGGCGGCACTTCGAGGTTGGTCGGCGCCGGCTTGTTGCGGAATACCCGGCCGGCGAGGTCGAAGGTCGAGCCATGGCAGGGACACAGGAAGCCGCCGGGCCAGGAGGCATCCAGCCCGGAGGCCGGACCGGGATGAAACTTCTCGCCCGGGGAACATCCCAGGTGGGTGCAGATGCCGACCACGACGAGGAACTCGGGGCGCAGCGCGCGCTCCCGGTTCGTGCAGTCTTCCGGTTGCAGCGAACGCCGGGAGTCCGGATCGGCCAGGTCGCCCTCCAGGGCGGCGAGCATCCCGAGCATTTCCCTGGTCCGGTGCACGATCCACACGGGCTTGCCGCGCCACTCGACCACCATCATTTCGCCCGGGGGCAGTTGCGACACGTCCGCCTCGACCGGCGCGCCGGCCGCTTTGGCCCTTTCCGACGGCGCCAGGCTGGCCAGCAGCGGAATCGCCGCCGCGGCGCCCGAGCAGGCGCCTGCGGCGGCAAGCGTGATGACGAGACGGCGGCGGATCGGATTCTCTGCGACCAAGGCTTCGCTCCTGAAACGAACGGTGACGAAGCGGGCCTTACAAGGGCCGTGCCAGGAGACCGCCGCAGCGGCAAGCCATTGAAAATGCGAACGATCCGGTCGGCGGCGGCGCGACGGCCACGCAATGCCGCAACCGTTGACCGCCGGCGATACTGCCAGATGGCAGTATGGTGTCAGTCGGGAAGCTGTCCGGTTGCCCGCAACGCGCGGATCCGGCGGTAGAGGGTGCGCTCGCTGACGCCCAGGCGCCGGGCCAGGGCTTTGCGGTTGCCGCGATGGCCGCCAAGGGCGGCGAGCACGGCCTCGTCGGTCCCGGGGCCGCCGGTTTCGCGGTCCGGCGACCAGGGCGCCCGCTGGAACACCTCCGCGGGAAGGTGTTCCGGCAGGACGGTGTCTCCGTCGCAGAACAGCGTCGCACGCTCCAGGATGTTCCGCAATTCCCGCACGTTGCCGGGAAACGGATACGCGGCCAGGGCGGCCAGCGCATCGTCGTCGATTTCCAGCGGCCGATCCGGCGCGACCCGCGCGATCAGGGAGCGCGCGAGCAGCGGAATGTCCGCCTGCCGGGCCCGCAGGGGCGGCAGTTCCACGGGAAAGGTGTTCAGCCGGAAATACAGGTCCTGCCGGAAGGTGCCTGCGGCCACCATGCGCCGCAGGTCCCGGTGGGTGGCCGAGACGAGCCGGATGTCGGCCTGCCGGGGCTCGACGGAGCCCACGCTGCGGAAGGCACCCGTTTCGAGCAGGCGCAGCAGCTTCACCTGCATGCCCAGGGGAATGTCGCCCACCTCGTCGAGGAAAAGCGTGCCGCCGCGGGCAGCCTCCACGAGGCCCGCGTGGCGGGTCGTGGCGCCGGTGAAGGCGCCCTTCTCGTGGCCGAAGATCTCGCTCTCGAACAGGGTCTCGGGCAGGCCGGAGCAATCGACGGCGACGAAGGGCCGGTCCGCGCGCCGGCTGGCGTCGTGGATCGCCCGGGCGACCAGTTCCTTGCCGGTGCCCGATTCACCCAGCAGCAGGACGGTCGCCTCCGAAGGGGCGACCCGCGAGACCAATGCCAGCATGTGCTGGAAGGCTGGCGAGCGGCCCACGAGGCCCTGGGCGTGGGACAGCCCCCGGGCGACGGCCAACGGCTCCATCTTCTCGACGAACCACATGATCCGCTGGTGCGCGTCCCGCAGGGGTGACAGCTCGATATTCACGTAGGCCTCGCCGCCGGGCGTGTGGTGCAGGTGGAGCACCCGTTCGCGCTGGCCGGAAGCCAGGCTCTGCTTGAGCGGACAGGTCTCGCCCGCCTGGTCGCAGGGCACGGCGAAGCGATGGGAGATCTCATAGCAGGTCCGCCCGGCGAAATCGCCGTCGGCGCCGTAGCTGCGCCGGTAGGCCTCGTTCGCGGCCAGGACGCGGTAGTTCCTGTCGCAGACGATGTGCGGTTCGGGCAGGGAATCGATGAAAGACACCAGTTCCGGGGGCGGCGGGCGCATGGATCTCGGGGAGGTCGGTGCCAGAGTGGCAGTACTGCCATCATGGCAGTTGTCCGAGGGACGTTCAAGCCCCGCGGGAACGCTGCAGGGCTTTCCGCCCCTCCTCGAGCATCCCCATCACTAGGGCGAGCCCCCCGGCGAGGAACCAGACGGCGGGCGGCGGGGGGGCCGTGCCGAACAGGGCATTGCCCCAGGGCGTGTAGAGGATCGCCAGCAGCAGCGCCAGTTCCAGCGCCAGGCCGCCGAGCAGCAGACGGTTGGCGAAGAACCCGAAGGCGAACAGCGACTGCCGCGGGTGCCGGCAGAGGAAGACGTTCGTCATCTGGGCGACCACGATTCCGGCCAGGCAGGCGCCGGTGGCGGCCATGTAGGCGGGATCGCCGGGGGCCAGCGCCTCGCCGTATTGCCAGCCGGCACCATGCAGCACCAGGAAGAAGGCGGCCATGGCGATGCCGGCCTCGAGCAGTCCCAGCCACAGGTAGGCCCGGGCCAGCAGTCCCCACGAGAGCAGCCGCTCGCCGCGTGGACGCGGCGCCTGCTCCATGGCCCCGGCATGGGGCGGCTCGGCGCCCAGGGCCAGGGCCGGCAGCATGTCGGTGCCCAGGTCCACGGCCAGGATCTGGATCACCGTCAGCGGCAGGGGGATGCGGAACAGCACGAAGGCCAGGTAGGGCACCAGCTCGGGGATGTTGGAGGTGAGGATGTAGGTGAGGAACTTGCGCAGGTTCTCGTACACCGTGCGGCCTTCCTCGATGGCGGCGACGATGCTGGCGAAGTTGTCGTCGAGCAGCACCATGTCGGCGGCCTCCTTCGCCACGTCCGTGC
>DAOLKI010000225.1:0-4926 GCA_035331665.1 Rhodocyclaceae bacterium | reverse complement strand
GGCGCCGACCAGATCTGCGTCTTCTGCCACACGCCCCACGGCGCGGACACCTCCGCCCCGGTGCCCCTGTGGAACAAGAAGCTCCCATCCACCACCTATCAGACCTACGACCAGTTGAACACCTCCACGCTGGACGGCAAGGTACTGTCGGTCGGATCCGTCTCGCTGGCCTGCCTCTCCTGCCACGACGGCACCCAGGCCATGGACAACCTGATCAACGCCCCGGGCGCAGGCGGTTTTGACCCCGCGGGTGCCCGGCCCTCCGGCTGGACGTGGACCGGCGTCGGTTCCGACGGCCTGATGCCCGCCGGCATCACCAACATCGGCGCGGACCTCCGCAACGACCATCCGATTGGCATCCAGTACTGCGGCGGCGGTCTGTCCGGATCCGGCTCCACGCTCAGCGGCTCCTGCGCGGACGGCGACTTCATCGGCGCAACCGCCGACGGTTCCGGCCGGGTCGTCAAGACGGCAAACATCAACACGAACCAGGTCTTCTGGGTCGAAGTTAACGGCAACACCGGCCGGCAGAAGGACGACATCGTCCTCTACACCCGGGACTTCGTCGGCTTCGGCGGCGTCGGCCCCTCGGTCGAGTGCGCGTCCTGCCACGACCCGCACGTGGAGCCGAAGGGTAGCGACGGCATCGCCTTCATGCGCGTGACGACGGCCGGCTCCCAGATCTGTCTGTCCTGCCACGTGAAGTAAGCGGCACAACGAGCAGCACCCGCGCGGACCGGCTGCACTGCACCCGGTCCGCGCCGTTTTTTGATCCCCCCTCGAGAGACCAGAACATGACCCGATACAACCGTCGCACCCTCGGCATCGCCGCGATGCTCGCCGCGCTGGGCCTGGCCGGCGTCGCGGGCGCCGCCCCCGCATCAGCGCAAGCCCAGGCGGAAGTTCAGGCGGATGCGGAACTGTTCGCCCGCGTGAACGGCAAGCCGATCAGCCGCCGCGAATTCACCACGGCCTACAGCAATCACGTCCGCCAGCAGTTCTACCACCGGGAAGTCTCCGAGGACCGTCTCGCGGCGGCCCGCAAGGAAGTGGGCGACCGTTTGATCGACCGGATCCTGCTGCTCGAGGAGGCCGAACGGCGGGGGGTCGCCCCGGACGAGACCAAGCTCACCGAATCCATCTCCGGTTACGAGCGCCGTTATGCGGGAAGTGCCATGTGGCAGCAGAACAGGGAAGCACTGCTTCCCGGATTGCGCACCCAACTGGCCGAGCAAAACCGCCTCGAGCAACTCGAACGCCGCGTGCGGGAAATTCCCGATCCGTCGCCGGACGAGGCGAGGGCTTTCTTCGAGGCCAATCCGGACCTGTTCACGGAGCCGGAGAAACTCCATATCCAAACCATCCTGCTGAAGGTGGATCCGTCGTCGCCGCGCGCCGCCTGGGATGCCGCCCGGGAAGAGGCGGCCCGCATGGTCGCCCGGCTGCGTGGGGGTGCGGACTTCGCGGAGACGGCGCGGCTGCATTCCAACGACCGCTCGGCCGCCAATGGCGGCGACATGGGCTACCTGCACCTGGGAATGCTTCCCGAGGCCCTGCAATCGCGCATCGACCAGCTCCAGACGGGCATCGTCGGCGACCCCATCGACGTGCTCGAGGGCATCGGCATCTTCCGCATCGACGAGCGGATTCCCGCCCGCAAGCGGGAGTTTGCCGACGTAATGGGGCGTGCCCGCGACCTCCTGAAGCGCGAGAAGGCCGAATCCGCCTGGAAGGAATTCCTGGCCGGCCTGCGGCAGACCGCCAGCATCACCGTGTTCGACGCAGCCTCCCGGTAGCGTCCCGGAAGTGCCGCCCCGACGGGGCGGCACGCTCCGTGCATCTGGGCCTTGGCACGGCCCCCGGGTTCCCGACGCGGAACCCGGCGCTTCCCCACAACCATGTCATCGCACGGAGGAAGGCCCGGCCACAGGACCCGTCGTGGGCCCTGGCCCGGCCGTCGAGTGGACAGAAAACCCCCAGCGGGTCGCACGTCGTCCCCAGCCCGAGGAAGGATGCTCGGAGGTTCGATCCTTCTCGCGGCGACCTCGGCCGCCACCGGTGCCCCCGGAACGCTCCCGCCGGCCGAAGTCTCCCCGCTGGTTCTCGCCCAGGCCATCGCGACGGGCCGCGCGCGCGGGCCTGCTATACGAGATGCATCACCGGCCACTGGCACGCCCGGTGACGGTCCTCTCCAGCTTGCCCAGGCAACGCAGGTTTCGGCACCGCCGGCGGGCAGCGGACCCGAACCCCCTGTTCAGCCTGGCGACGTGCGGGCTCCCCCGTCCCCCGTGAGCCGCGAGTCCGTGCGGAAGGAACAGGAGTTGCCGGACCTCGATGCCTCGAACCTTCGCCTGGCGCCGATCCGTTGGGGCGGAAACTCATCGACCGCCCTCTCCTGGTTCAACGATGGCGATGGTGGGACCACTCTCAACAACATCCAGACCACGGTGCTGCGGGCTGCCAGTTACATCTACCAGCCGTGGTTCGCGCAGGTGTCGGGAAACCTCGGATTCGTCTCCGGCACCACGAAGCGGACACTCAGCCAACAGACGGCGCTGGGGGCCGGGGGCAGCGATGGCGGCAGCCGCAACAACACGCTGACCTGGGGCGGGACGCTGAGCCTGTTCCCGCAAAGCCGCTTCCCGCTGCAGGTTTATGGAGACACCAGCGACAGCCGGGCCAGTGGCGCCCAAATCGGGACGCAATACACCGCCAACCGCTTCGGCTTCCGACAGAGCTACCGGCCGGAAACGGGCACGGACAACTACTCCGTCAGTTACGACCGCAGTACCCTCACCGGCGACATAGGGCGCAGCGTCGTCGATGCCCTGCAGGCCGGATACTCGGTGTCGCTGGAAGACCAGTCCATCGCCGCCAACGCCCGCTATGCCCAGAACACCGGCGGAATCAACGGCGAATCGTCCCGCCTCCTCGGGCTCACGGGCACCCACTCGTGGCGGGTTCACGAGGACCTGAGCATTTCCACGACCGCGAATCTTTCGGACACGCAACTCCATTACCTGTCGGGCGGCACGCTGGCCATGAACCAGAGCCGGCTGATGCAGGCCACGACGAACTTCAATTGGCGACCCGACGAGGACCTCCCCCTGACGGTTTCCGGCGGCGGCAGTTTCCTCGGCATGAGCACGCGCACCGAGACGGGGGGGTTGGACCTGACCAATCTGACCGCCTATGCGGGCGCGAACTACCGTTTCTCGCAAAACCTGACCGGCGCCGCCACCGTCCAGATGGCCCGGCTCGCCAGTAGCGGGGCCAACCAGTTCATGCTCGCGGAAACGGCCTCTCTCTCATATTCGGGAGATCCTCTCGTTTTCGGGAATTTCAACTACAACTGGAACACCGCCGGTACGGTCACCAACCAGGACATCACCGGAGGCAACGGGCAGCGCGGGGCGAACCTGCAATTCGGCCACGGATTGAACCGCAGCATCGTGTTCAACCCGGGCAACGTGCTCAACCTGACGGTCGGCCAAAGCGTCTCCGCCGGAACGGCAACCCGGACAGGGGGCACCTCGGGCCTGGTCCACTCGGCCGGCATGTCGTGGCGCCTCGGCTACGGTGACCGGATCACCGGCACTTTCAGCACCGCCGTGTCCGATACGTTGACCACCGGCCAATACTCCAACCACTTCCAGTCCCTGAACATCTCGGCCAATGGCCTGGCCCAGATCTCGCGGCGGTCGGGATTCTCGGTGAGCGGCAACCTTACCTGGTACCGGCAGCAGCAAAACACACCGGTCCTGCAGCTCGGGCAGCAATTGTTCGATACGGCCAGTTCCCGCTGGAACGGCGGCGGCGCCGTCAATTACTTCCACCGGAATCCCTTCGGGGTGCCCAACCTGCAATACACGGCCTCCCTCCTGTTTACGTCCGCCCAGACGAACCAGCGACTCGTCGGGGCCGACCCCAACGCTCCGGTGTGGCAGACCAGCACGGCGCTCACCCAGCGGATCGATTACCGGGCCGGACGCTTGAATTTCCAGATGCTCGGCACCGTGGCATCGGTCAGTGGCAAGAAAAATGCTTCGATCTTCTTCCAGGTCAGTCGCGACTTCGGCGCCCTTTGAGGCGACGGCCGGCGGGCTCCCCAACAACAGAGGAAAAAGTATGAACGACCCCCGTGCCTGGCTGCGGCGCATCGCCCTCGCCTGCCTGGTCGCGGCAACCGGGCTGCTGTTTGCGGAAATCCCGGATGCGCGTGCCGAATACGGCGACATCGTCATCAACAACCATTCCGACGGCGCGGGCATGCGGCCGGCGATCTTCCCCCACTGGTTCCACCGGATCCGTTTCCGCTGCAAGGTCTGCCACGCGGACCTCGGGTTCAAGTTCCAGGCCGGCGGCAATGACATCAACATGGTGAAGATCATCGACGGGCAGTTCTGCGGCGCCTGCCACAACGGCGACATTGCCTGGTCGGTGGAGAACTGCAATCTCTGTCATACCGCCAAACCCGGGACCCGGACCCAGGTCCACGAAAGCACGATCCAGAAACTGGCGCAGCCCGGCTCGGCACCCCAGGGTGCCCCATCGGCCGCGGCCGCGCGCAAGACCAAGGAGCCCGGGAAATGAGAAAGTCCGCCTTCGTCCTCGCGGCCCTGGTCCTGGGCATGGCCCAGGGCGCCTTTGCCCAGGCGGGCAAGGAACTCTACGCCAAGACCTGTGCGGTCTGCCACGCGACGGGAATCGCCGGCGCGCCGAAGTACGGCAGCGCCACCGATTGGGGTCCGCGGATCGCCGCGGGCGTCCCCAAGCTGTATGCCAACGCCCTGAAGGGGACCCCGAAGGGCATGCCGGCCAAAGGAGGCAACCCCGCCCTGCCCGACGCCGACGTGAAGGCGGCGGTCGATTACATGCTGGCCGCCGTCAAGGGCGCCGGTGCGGCCCCGGCCGCCGCGGCACCGG
>DAOLKI010000224.1:0-4941 GCA_035331665.1 Rhodocyclaceae bacterium | reverse complement strand
GTGCTCGAAGCGGATGCGCTGGACGGCGTCGTGCAGTTCCATGTCCACGCCCAGATCGTAGGAATTCAGCTTCAGCTTGTAGCCCGGCTTGATGCCGCCGTCCTCGGCGATGTTGAGGACCAGGCGGGCGACGGGGCCGCCGTCGGTCTCCAGCGTCCAGTGCTTGTAGGTTTCCGGCGTGCGGTCGTAGGTGAAGAATTCCCGTTGGGGCAGCGGTGCGTTCATCGGTTCTCCTCGTTTGGGGTCTGCGGGGATGGTGTGGAGGGTTCAGCCGCCGACGGTGCGGCGGAGCTTGACGAAACTGGCGTCCACGGCCTCGTTGGAGGTGTCGAGGACGGTGTCGGCGCGGCGGTAGAGGGCATCGCGGGCCTCCAGGATGCGTTTCAGGTCGTCCATGGCCTCGTCGTTGCCGGCCATGGGGCGCAGGTCGCCCTGGGCGACGACGCGGGACATGTGCTCCTCGGGGCTGGCCTTCAGCCAGATGGTGTAGCAGTTGGAGAGCAGGAAGTCGTAGGTCTCGAGCTGGGAGACGATGCCCCCGCCCACGGAGAGCACGGCCCGCTCGTTGTCGCGGATGGCCCGTTCCAGGCAGCGCCGTTCGGTGCGCCGGTAGCCGGCCTGGCCGTAGAGGGCGAAGATCTCGCTGACCGGCATGCCGGTGTCCTTCTCGATCTCGCGGTCCAGCTCGATGAAGGGCATCGTGAGTTCCTTCGCCAGGCGCTGCCCCAGGGTGGTCTTGCCGGCGCCGCGCAGGCCGACCAGCGCGATGCGCTTGCGGCGCACGGCCTCGTCGTGGCCGAAGTCGCGCATCAGGCGGAACACCACCTCCTCCAGGCGGGACTGGGGCAGGCGTTCCAGGAAGCGGCGGATCAGGCGCTTCTCCACCGTGTCCTCGGCCTCGGGCGCGAGGATCTCGATCAGGGAGACGTCGAGGGCGGCGGCGATGCGGCGGAGCAGGATGATGGAGATGTTGCCTTCGCCCGCCTCCAGTTGCGACAGGTAGCGCTCGGAGACGTCGGCGTCCCGGGCGACCAGCTTGCGCGTCATGCCGCGGCGTTCCCGGATTTCGCGCACCCGCTTGCCCAGGGTCGACAGGAATTCACCCTCGCTGAGGTTGTCGCTCTTCAGGGGCTGCGTTTCCGCGTCGGCGACAGGCGCTTCGGTCTTCTGGCTCATGGTGGTCCGTGGCATGGCGGCTGCTGTGATGGGTGGCACTTTAATGCATGTACTTCGGGGTGTCAAGAGATATTGTGCAGAAAGTCGATTTCGCCGGGCTGTTCCGCCCGGCCCCCCGCGCAAGGGTAAAAATGACTTTTAAAACAGTATGGTGCGGACTTTCCGTCGATGCCGTGACAGGAAATCGGGCGGTCCGGCCGGGAGCGTGGCGCAACCTTCCCGAAAACGGAATAGGAAAAATTTCGCCTTGTTTTTTTCCGAGAGAAGCATAATAATGCATGTTCATCGGCGTTCCGATCCCAGGCCCGCAGGCCGGCAGATCACCTGGGCGCCCCCGCAAAACCCCTGGCCCGGATCGGAGATCCCCATGAC
This sequence comes from Rhodocyclaceae bacterium, assembly GCA_035331665.1. Classification (GTDB taxonomy): domain Bacteria; phylum Pseudomonadota; class Gammaproteobacteria; order Burkholderiales; family Rhodocyclaceae; genus JAEUNJ01. The sequence goes on along the minus strand of DAOLKI010000224.1, from coordinate 3,393 downwards.
CGTCATGCAGTGTTCCGCCTGTTTTTTCCCTTACGATGAGGCCAAGGGTCTCCCGGAGGAGGGCATCCCGCCCGGCACCAAGTGGGAGGACATCCCCGAGGACTGGGTGTGCCCCGAATGCGGCACCCCGAAGCACCTGTTCATCGAATACGCGCCCTGAGGCGCGTCCAGGCAAGGTTATGGAATCCAACACCCCACTGCAGAGGCGCGGAGGAAGACCAATTCCGTGTCGGCATCGAGGCAGCAGGCCGTCGAGTATTTCGATCTCGATGCACAAGTCGGCTTCCACTGGCCTTGCGCTGCGTCTCCGCGCCTCTGCGGTGATACCGGTTTTCCGATGATGAAACGCGGTTCCCGCCGTCCCCGGCCCGCCGAGCGGCCCCTGTCCGAGGCGGCGGGTGCCGCCGCCGCCCGCGCCCTGGGCGGGGACCCCCCGCGCCGGGACATGCTGATCGAGTACCTGCACCGGATGCAGGACGCGGAAGGCTGCCTGCCGGCGGAATACCTGTCGGCGCTGGCCGGGGCACTGCGCCTCGCGCCCGCCGAGGTGTTCGAGGTGGCGAGCTTCTACCACCACTTCGACGTGGTCCGGGAGGGAGAGGCGCGGCCGCCGGCGACGACGGTGCGCGTATGCGACTCCCTCACCTGCAGCCTCTTCGGCGCCGAGGCGATGGCGGAAAGGCTGCAGTCGCTGCTGGGGCCGGACGTGCGCGTGCAGCGGGTGCCCTGCGTCGGACGCTGCGACGCGGCGCCGGTGGCCGTGGTCGGCGAGCGGCCGGTGTTGCGGGCCGGTCCCGAATCCGTCCAGGCCGCGGTGGCGGACGGAGTGCGCCAGGCGCCGGAACCGCCGGCCGTCCGCTTCGACGCCTACGCGGCGGGCGGCGGCTACCGGCTGCTGGGCGACTGCCTGGCCGGCCGGCGCCATGCCGACGACATCGTTGCCGCGCTGGACCACGCGGGGCTGCGCGGACTCGGCGGCGCGGGTTTTCCGGCCGCCCGCAAATGGCGGACGGTGATGGCCCAGCCGGCGCCGCGCTACCTGGCCGTCAACGTGGACGAGGGCGAGCCGGGCACCTTCAAGGACCGGCACCTGCTGGAGACCGACCCGCACCGCTTCATCGAGGGCATGCTGCTGGCCGCCCGGGTGGTCGGCGTCGCCGCGATCTGGATCTATGTGCGCGACGAATACCCGGCCCTGCGCCGGCTGCTGGCGGCCGAGATCGCCCGCGTCCGGGAAGCCTTTCCCGGCCTGCCGCCGATCGAAGTCCGCCGCGGCGCCGGCGCCTACGTGTGCGGCGAGGAATCGGCGATGATCGAGTCCATCGAGGGCAAGCGGGGCCAGCCGCGCCTGCGCCCGCCCTACGTGGCCGAGGTGGGCCTGTTCGGCCGACCCACCCTGGAGCACAACCTGGAGACCCTGTGGTGGATCCGGGACATCGTGGAGCAGGGCGCCGGGTGGTTCGCCGGGCACGGACGCAACGGCCGGCAGGGCCTGCGCCGCTTCTCGGTCAGCGGCCGGGTGCGGGAGCCCGGCGTGAAGCTCGCCCCCGCCGGGATCACGCTGCGCGAACTGGTGGACGAATATTGCGGCGGCATGGCGGCGGGGCACGAACTGCGCGGCTACTTTCCGGGCGGCGCCTCGGGCGGCATCCTGCCCGCCTCCATGGCCGACATCCCGCTGGACTTCGACACCCTGAACGGCCACGGCTGCTTCATCGGCTCCGCCGCGGTGGTCGTGTTCTCCCAGGCCGACTCCGCGCGCGACCTGGCCGCCAACGCGATGCGCTTCTTCGCCCACGAGTCCTGCGGCCAATGCACGCCCTGCCGGGTCGGCACGGCCAAGGCCGCCGACCTGATGGCACGGGAAACGTGGGACGGGCCCCTGTTGCAGGACCTGGCGCGGGTGATGGCGGACGCCTCCATCTGCGGCCTCGGCCAGGCGGCGCCGAATCCCATGCTGTCGGTATTGCGGCATTTCCGTGGGGAGGTGGGGGAGTGAGCGTTGCAATGCAAAGTCTTTCACCGCAAAGACGCGAAGGCGCGAAGGACGCGAAGCTGCGCGCGAGTGCTCGCGGACACCCGCTTCTGCGGTCTCGGAAAGGCCGCTACGAACCCCATGCTGCCAGTGTCGCGCCATCTTCGTCGGCGGATGGGCGGGTGAGTGGCCGGGATCGAACGCCTTCAGCGCAAAGGCGCATACGCGCGAAGGACGCGAAGATTGTCCGGAAGCGTGCCGGGAAAGATCCATTCCGCCATGCCTTCGATCTTCCTTGCGCCCCTTTGCGCCTTCGCGCCTTTGCGTCCTCGCGTTTGACGGCCGATTTCCGATGAGATCCCCCATTCCCTTCGAACTCGACGGCCGGCCCGTGGAGGCTTTGGCCGGCGAGAGCCTCCTGCAGGTGGCGCGCCGGCTGGGCATCGCGATTCCCCACCTCTGCCACAAGGAGGGCCTGCGGCCCGAGGGCAACTGCCGGGCCTGCATGGTGGAGATCGAGGGCGAACGGGTACTGGCCGCCTCCTGCAGCCGCATGCCGGCGCCGGGCATGAAGGTGAGGACGGCCGGCGAGCGGGCCCGTGCGGCGCAGCGGATGGTGCTGGAACTGCTGCGCGCCGACGTGCCCGAGGGCTGCGAAAAACCCGATTCGGAACTGGCCGCCTGGTGCCGGGTACTGGGCGTCGGGGAGAGCCGCTTCGCGCCGCGCCCGGCGGTGCCGGCCGACCGCTCCCATCCGGGCATCGCCGTCGACCTCTCGGCCTGCATCCAGTGCACGCGCTGCCTGCGCGCCTGCCGCGAGATACAGGTGAACGACGTGATCGGCTTCGCCGGGCGCGGCGCGGCGGCGCGCATCGTTTTCGACGTGGAGGCGGCCCTGGGTTCCTCCTCCTGCGTGGCCTGCGGTGAATGCGTGCAGGCCTGCCCCACCGGGGCGCTGATGCCGGCCGCGCCGCAGAGCGGGGAGACCGCCGCGGCGGATGCGGCCGTCCGGGCGGTCGATTCCCTCTGCCCCTATTGCGGCGTCGGCTGCCAGGTGCGCTACGAGGTAACCGGGCAGGGCGATGCCGCCCGCATCCTCCGCGCCGCCGGACGCGACGGGCCGGCCAACGCGGGGCGGCTCTGCGTGAAGGGCCGCTTCGGCTTCGACTATCCCCGCCATCCCCACCGCCTGACGCGGCCCCTGATCCGCCGGCCGGGCGTTCCCAAGGACATGAACGTGGATCCGGCGGACCCGTCGCCCGTGTTCCGGGAGGCGAGCTGGGAAGAGGCGCTGGATGCCGCCGCTGCCGGCCTGGCCCGGGTCCGCGACACCTGTGGCCCCCATGCGCTGGCCGGCTTCGGTTCGGCCAAGGGCAGCAACGAGGAGGCCTACCTGTTCCAGAAGCTGGTGCGCACCG
>DAOLKI010000223.1:0-4982 GCA_035331665.1 Rhodocyclaceae bacterium | reverse complement strand
ATCGCTTTCGCATCGCCCGGGGCCGCGAGGCCGAGTTCGTCGAGCACTGGAAGCGCCGGGAAAGTTACCTGGACCAGGTGCCGGGGTTTCGCGAGTTCCACCTGCTCGAAGGACCCGCCGCGGACGACCACACCGTTTTCGTCAGCCACACGACCTGGGATTCCGAACGGGCATTCGCCGACTGGACCGGCTCCGAGGCCTTCCGCAGGGCCCACGCCCAAGCCGGCCAGACACCACGCGATTTCTATCTGGGACCGCCCCAACTGGAGTTCTTCAGGGCCGTCATCTGAGCGGTGGGAACCGCGCTCCGATCAATGGCCCGCATGGGGTCGCACCAAAACAGTGCGCCCTGTGGAGGGACGGGGCCTAATCGTCCCCGTCCCGGGGCATGCCCGAGGGCTTGGCGCTGGCAAGCAGCGTGGCCAGGAAGGCAAACAACATCACCCAAAGGGCGACAAAGAATACATCGGGGTCGTCCGTTCCCCAGCCCAGCGTGGGGGGCAGGACCACCAGACCCGTTGCGACGAAATCGACCCAGTCTTTCATGGCGCTCTCCGTGGGATTCGGCAGTGTTCCACCTTGTCTTGTGCGTTGCACAAAACATACCAGCGGTCCGTCCGGCGGGGCCATGACCCAGATCACAGGAGGCGTTCGATATCGGCGCCAAGATCCTCCGGTCTGTCGGTCGGCGCGTAACGCTTCACGACCTCCCCATCCCTTGCGACGAGGAACTTGGTGAAATTCCATTTGATGGCCTCGGTGCCGAGGAGACCGGGGGCCGCCTTTTTCAGGTACGCAAACAGGGGATGAGCGCCATCGCCATTGACGTCTATCTTGGCGAACATGGGAAAACTCACGCCGTAATTGACCTCGCAGAACTCCGCGATGCTTTCGGATTCGCCGGGTTCCTGTTGACCGAATTGGTTGCAAGGGAAACCCAGCACGCAAAACCCGCGGTCCCGGTAGGCCCGATAAAGCGCTTCGAGCCCCTCGTACTGGTAGGTGAAACCGCATTTGCTGGCCGTGTTCACGATCAGCAATACCTGACCGCTGAACTCGTCCAGGCGGGTTTCGCCGCCGCGGAGACGGGCAGCGGAATAATCGTAGATGGAATTGCTCATGACGGCTCTCCAGTTATCCTGATGGGTTCCACGTGGCGCCGGCCTGCGCACGGCAACCCGGCACCGTGCAACCTCCGGGTATGATGCCTTTTTCCGAATCCGGAGGGATGCGATGTCCGGAGAAAAACCGCGCCGGGCCGGCTTCGCCACGCGCGCCATCCACCAGGGTTACGACCCGTACGAGGCTCCCGGCGCGCTGACGCCACCCGTTTACCTGAGTTCCACCTACACATTTCCTACCGTGGAGGACGGCGCCGCCCGGTTCGCCGGGGAACAACGCGGATTCGTCTATTCGCGCGTGGGCAATCCGACCACCGTGCTCCTGGAAAGACGTATCGCCGACCTGGAAGGCGGCGAGGCCTGCCTCGTGACCGGATCGGGCCAGGGGGCCACGACCTCCCTGCTCTGGACTCTCCTCAACCCGGGCGACGAGGTGATCGCGGACAAGACGCTCTACGGATGCACGTTCGGTTTCCTGAACCACGGACTGGCGCGGTTCGGCGTCCGCGTCACCCACGTCGACATGACCGATGCGCGCAATCTGGTGGCGGCCATCGGCCCGGCGACGCGGTTGGTGTTCTTCGAGTCGCCGGCGAACCCGAACATGCGGCTCGCGGACATCGCGGCCATCGCAGACATTGCGCGCCGGGAAGGGGTCCGCGTCGTGGTCGACAACACCTACTGTACCCCTTACCTGCAGCGTCCCATCGAACTGGGGGCCGACTTCGTCATCCATTCGGCGACGAAGTACCTTGGGGGCCACGGCGACCTGCTGGCCGGCGCCATCGTCGGTCCGCGGGACGTGTTGGACCAGGTCCGTTTCTTCGGCCTGAAGGACATGACGGGCGCCGTCCTCTCCTCGCAGGACGCGTATCTGGTGCTGCGCGGGTTGAAAACCCTGGCGCTGCGCATGGAGCGGCATTGCGACAATGCGCAGGCCATCGCGGAACTCCTGGCGGGCCACCCGAAGGTCGAGGTCGTCCACTACCCCGGGCTTGAGACCTTTCCCCAACGGACCCTCGCCCGCCGCCAGATGGTGCGTCCCGGCGGGATGGTGGCATGCGAACTCAAGGGCGGCATGGAGGCGGGGCGCCGATTCATGAACTCGCTTCGTCTGATCACGCGGGCCGTGAGCCTGGGCGACGCGGAAAGCCTCGCCCAGCATCCGGCGAGCATGACGCACTCCTTCTATACGCCGGACGAACGTCAGGCACACCTGATCAGCGAGGGACTCGTACGCATCTCCGCCGGCCTCGAGGACCGCGAGGACCTGCTCGATGACCTGCGTCAGGCCCTCGACCATGCATGAGGAAACAGCCATGGACGAACACCTGCCCTCTCCCCGTTCGGTCCTCGGCATCCCGCGGACCGGGCATTTCGACCCCGTCGCGTTCGAACAGGCGGTGACCGACCTCTTGCGCGCCTGCGGGGTCAGTCCGGACACCGTGCATACGGGGCGCACGGCCCAGAGAGTCCGGGAACTCTGGCAACGCAGGCTGCTGGGCGGCTATGACCTGGATCCGGCGGCGGCCCTGGGCGAGGGCTTCGACGATGCGCGGCGCGACATGGTCGTCGTGCGCGGCATTGCGGTGCACGGTGTATGCCCCCACCATCTCGTTCCCTTTCGCGGGGTTGCCCACGTGGCTTACCTTCCCGGCGGGCGCCTGCATGGTTTCGGGCGCATCGCCCGCATGGTGGATGCCATCGGGCACCGATTCACCTATCAGGAATGGATGACCCGGGACATCGCCGATGCGCTGGTCCGGCATGGCCGGGCCCGGGGGGCGGCCTGCGTGGTGGAAGCCGAACAACTCTGCCTGCTGCTCGGCGAGGACCGGCGCGGTGACGAACGGGTCGTCACGCAGGCTTTCGCGGGCGATTTCGAGGCATCCGACGCGTTGCGCGCCGAGTTCCTGCGTCTGGCCACGGGCCCGACTTTGCGATGAGCCGCCGCAGACGCGGCCCGGCGGTCCGGGAACCGGCCGCGCCCCCATACGCCGCCCTGGTCCCCGATACCGTGCTCGACGCCCTCGAAGGGATCGGGTTGCGACCCGACGGTCGCCTCCTCGCCCTCAACAGTTACGAGAACCGGGTTTACCAGGTCTGGATGGAGGAAGGACCGCCCCTGGTCGCCAAGTTCTATCGGCCGAATCGATGGTCCGATGCCGCGATCCTCGAGGAGCACCGGTTCACCGCGCAACTGGCGGAAAGGGAGGTTCCTGCAGTACCCCCGTTGCCCATCGGCGGCGCGACCTTGCACCGCGGGGCGGGTTACCGGTTCTCCGTGTTCCCCAAGCGGGGCGGGCGGCCGCCGGAACTTGAGGACGGGCAGGTGCTGCGCTGGATGGGGCGCTTCCTGGGCCGCATCCACGCCGTCGGGCGGATGCAGCGGTACGTGGCCCGCCCACGCCTGGACATGGAAAGCTTCGGCACGGAGCCGCGGGACTGGCTGCTCGACCACGACTTCATTCCCCCGGACCTCCGTCCCGCCTGGGAAGGAACGATCGACATGGCATTGCAGGGCGTGGCGCGCAGTCTCGACCTGGCCGGAACGGTCGTGTCGTTGCGCCTGCACGGCGACTGCCACGCCGGCAACGTCCTGTGGACGGACGAGGGCCCGCACTTCGTGGATTTCGACGACAGCCGCGCCGGCCCCGCGATCCAGGACATCTGGATGCTGCTCTCCGGCGATCGCGCAGCCATGGAGGCTCAGTTGGCAGCGGTGCTGGAAGGATATCGGGAATTCCAGGATTTCGACCCGCGGGAACTGTTCCTCACGGAAGCGTTGCGCACCCTGCGCCTGATCCACTATTCCGCATGGATCGCGCGGCGCTGGCACGACCCGGCATTCCCGGCCGCCTTCCCCTGGTTCGACACACCACGTTACTGGCAGGACCGGATTCTCGAACTGCGCGAGCAGATCGCGTTGATGGAGGAGCCGCCGCTGCAGGTGCGGTGAGCCCCGCGTGGGCACGCACGGCAATCATGAGGCAGAATTGTTTCCATGGCTGAATACACGACATCCCCGCGCTCGGGGACCCGCGACCGGGGTTGCGCAAGGGGCACGGGATATCGACGCCACCCCCTGTGCCGCCGACTCCTTCTTCTCGCGCTGACCGGAAGCCTCCTCGTCGCGGTGGGCTGTGGCGAGGACAAACCCGGAAAGGCAACGCCTGCCGATTCGGCGAGCCAACCCAAGGCGCCCGAGGCGGTCCGCTGCTTCCTGCCGGTCGGCGACCTGGGTGCCAACGAGGCCGCCATCTTCGCGGCGGCGGCGGCGGGTGACCTGGGCCGTCTGGAACGGGCAAACGAAGACGGAGGGAAGCTGGATGCGACCGACGCACTGAAGCGGACCGCGGTGTTCGCCGCCGCCTCCTGCAACCGCAGCCAGGCGTTGGCCCAACTGCTGGCCCGGGGTCTGGATGCCAACACGCGCGACGCGGTGGGGCTCACGCCCCTGCACGTGGCGGTCATCATGGGCAGCGGCGACGCGGTGACGACGTTGGCCGACAAGGGCGCCAAACTGGACGCGCGCACTCCCGGCGGGCGGACACCGCTCCATCTGGCGGCGGCCACCGGCCAGGCGGACATCGTGCGCAACCTGCTGGCACGAGGCGCGAACGCGGGGGCCACGGACCGGGATGGAAATTCACCCGGTCAACTCGCGTCCCGCAATGGCCACTCGGCCGTCGCGAATCTGCTGCAAAAAGCCCGGGGCACGCCGCGTCCCGGGCCGCAACGCTGAGAGGATCCCCGATCCGCCCGCGTCGGCCGCGGGAATCCTCGAATTCGGTCGCATCGCGTGTGTGACGCGGCAACCCGATCAGGTGGCCCGCCCGAAGGGACTCGAACCCCTAACCC
>DAOLKI010000222.1:0-5025 GCA_035331665.1 Rhodocyclaceae bacterium | reverse complement strand
GGCCGGCCACGTTGATCACGTCGTCGGTGCGGCCCAGGATGAAGTGGTAGCCCTCCTCGTCCCGGATGCCCCAGTCGAAGGAGGAGTAGACCAGCGGCTCCTTGAACAGGCTGAAGTAGGTTTTCACGAAGCGGTCGTCGTCGCCCCAGACGGTGGAGAGGCAGCCCGGCGGCAGCGGCGGCACGATGCCGACGATGCCCTTCTCGTTGGCGTCGCACTCCGTGCCGTCCTCGCGGAATATCTTCAGGTTGTAGCCATAGACCGGGAAGCTGGGCGTGCCGAACCTGATCGGGGTCTTCTCGACGCCATGGACCGCGGAGAGTATGGGCCAGCCGGTCTCGGTCTGCCAGTAGTTGTCGATGACGGGAAGGCCCAGCTCGCCCATGATCCACTCGTGGGTTGGCTGGTCCAGCGGCTCGCCGGCGAGGAACAGGTGCTTCAGCGAGGACAGGTCGTGCTTGTGCATGTAGGCCGGATCCTGCTTCTTCAGCACCCGCGCCGCGGTGGGCGCCGAAAACATGACATTGACCCGGTAGGTCTCGACGATCTTCCACCAGATGCCGGCATCGGGGCGGATCGGCGTGCCCTCGTACATCACGGTGGCCATGCCGGCGATCAGCGGGCCGTAGATGATGTAGGAATGGCCCACCACCCAGCCGATGTCCGAGGTGGAGAACATGGTTTCGCCCTCGCCGCCGCAGAAGATGTGCTTCATCGACGCAGCCAGCGCCACGCAGTAGCCGCCGGTGTCGCGCTGGACGCCCTTGGGCTTGCCGGTGGTGCCGGAGGTGTAGAGGATGTAGGAAGGCTCGGAGGATTCCATCCAGGTGACCGGCACCTGGGCATCCATGTGCTTCGCGCGCAGTTCGGCGTAATCCACGTCGCGGCCCGCCACCTTGTTGAAGCCCTTGTCCAGGCCCCGGTCCACCATCAGCACGTTGGCCGGTTTGAACTGGGCCAGGTTGATGGCCTCGTCGAGCAGGTTCTTGTAGGGCACGGCCTTGCCGCCGCGCATGCCGGCATCGGAGGAGACGACGAGCTTCGGCTTCGCGTCGTCGATGCGGGTGGCCAGCGATCCGGAGGCGAAACCGCCGAACACCACCGAGTGGATCGCGCCGATGCGGGCGCAGGCCAGGATCGCGAAACAGGCTTCCGCGATCATCGGCATGTAGATCAGCACCCGGTCGCCCTTCGCGACGCCCAGGGACTGCATGATGGCCGCCATGCGCATCACCTCGGACTTCAGCTCGGCGAAGCTGTAGGTCTTCTCCTCATCGGTCTCGGTGGAGATGTAAATCAGGGCGGGGGCATCGGGCCGCTTGGCGGCGTGCCGGTCCACGGCGTTGTGGCACAGGTTGGTCTCGCCGCCGGAGAACCACTTGGCGAAGGGGGGACGCGAGTAGTCGAGGACTTTCTGCGGAGGCTTGTGCCAGTCAACCAGGCTGGCCTGTTCGCCCCAGAAATCCTCCGGTTGGGCAATGGAACGCTGATGGAATTCCTTGTAGCTGGACATTTTCTTCCTTCCTTCCGTATCCCCTGCAGGATGTCGAGTGAACGGTTATGGTTGTTTTGGTGATGCGGACTTGATCTTCCGCTCCAGGTCGGCCAACGGCAATCCCAGACCCAGGTGGCGGTCGATCAGGTTGAGGAGGGGCAGCAGGCGCAACGCGATGGCGGCCAGCCGTGGATGCAGCGCATCGGCGTCGCCGGCCCCCAGTTGCTGGAGCGCGTGGTCGATGCTTTCCACCGCGACCGGCGGCGGACCGCGGCGCGCCACCGGCATGTCACCGGCGCCGAGCACCCGGTTGCCCCCGGCGCCTCGCGCTTCGCGCATCCGCTTTTGGGCCAGGTCGAGCATGGCGTCGCCGGCGTCCACGCCGTCGATCTGGTTGCTCGCGATGCCCACGCTGATGGTGACCTTGATCGGCTTGCCCTGATAGTTGATGGCGGCCGCTTCCACCGATTCGCGCAGGCGCAGCGCGAAGGAGGACGAGGCCCGGATCGGCGTACCGGGGCAAAGGATGCCGATCTCCTCCCGGGCGAGGCGGCCGAGGCTGTCCTCCTTGCGGATCTTCTGCGCGAGGAGCCGGCCGAACTGGGTGAGCAGCAGGTCGGGAATCTGGGGCCCGTGCCGGCCGATCAGGTCGTCCATCTGGTCGAAGCCGATCACCAGGACGGTCATCTCCTCCTGATGCCGGTGGGCCCGCGCGATGCCCTGCTCCGCCTGGCGCAACAGCAGGGCGCGGCTGAGCAGGCCGGTGACGGGATCGACGACGACCTGGTCGCGGGTCTCCTCCAGGGCCTCGCGGGCCTTGGCCATCTTCATCACCGTCTCGAGCCGGGTCAGCAATTCGACGGTGCCGGTCCCCTTGGTGATGAAATCGGTGGCGCCCAGTTCCTTGGCACGCACCCGGGCCGACTCGTCCTCGTCGCCCGAGATCATGATCACCGGCAGTTCGCGGATGCGCGTGATCTTGGAGGCACGGATCCGCTGCAGGAGGCCGTAGCCGTCCAGGCGCGGCATGGTGAGGTCGGAAATCACGACCTGTACCGAGGGATCGATGACCAGGGCGCCCCAGCCGGCCTCCCCGTCCGCCTCTTCGCGGACGTCGAATCCGCCGCGGATCTGTTTGATGATGGTGGCACGGACGATGCGCGAATCGTCGACGATCAGCACCCGCGGCAGGGGCTGCTCGGGGGCGACGGCGGTTTCGCTCATCCGACCGGGCCCCTCAGCCGGCGATGGCCACCGCCACGCGGCCGTGGGCACGGCCCTGGATATAGTCCTCGAAGACCTTGGGCAGATCGGCGAAGGGGATGGTGCGGGTCATGGCCGCGAGGCCGGGGGGCTTCATGTCACTGCCCAGGCGACGCCAGACCTCGGCGCGACGCGGCATCTGGCAATTGACGGAATCGATGCCGAGCAGGCTCACTCCGCGCAGGATGAAGGGGGCCACGGTGGTATTGAAGTTCATGCTCGCGGCAAGGCCGATGGCGGCAAGGGTTCCATCCACCTTCATGGTGCTGGCCATCCAGGACAGCACGTCGCCGCCCAGGTTGTCCACGGCGCCGGCCCAGAGGGACCTGTCCAGGGGCTTGATCTTCGCCAGGTCCAGGGACTGGCGCAGCATCACCTCCTTGGCACCGAGGCCCATCAGGTAGTCGGTTTCCCGTTCCTTGCCGGTCAGGGCCACCACGTGATAGCCACGGGCGGCGAGAATCTCGATCGCGATGCTGCCGACCCCGCCGGTGGCGCCGGAGACGATCACCGGTCCGTTCGCCGGCTGCAGCCCGTCATGCTCCATGCGCACGACGGCGAGGCCGGCGGTGAAACCGGCCGTGCCGAGGGCCATCGCCTCGTGCAGCGTCAGGCCGGCGGGCAGCCTGACCACCCAGTCGGCCGGAACGCGGGCCAATTCGGCGAACCCGCCGTGGTGGGCGACGCCGATGTCGTAACTCGTGGCCAACACCTCGTCGCCGGGGGAAAACCGGGCATCGCTGCTCGCCACCACGGTGCCGGAGAGATCGATGCCGCCGATGCAGGGAAAGCGGCGGATGATTCGCCCGGCGCCGGTGGCGGCCAGGGCATCCTTGTAATTGACGCTGGAGAAGGCGACCCGGATGGTGACCTCGCCCGGGTCGAGCTGGGTTTCCTCGAGATCGGCGAAACCGCTCTCGACCTTGCCGTCCCTCTGCCCGATCAGATATGCCTTGAATGCCACGGGACCCCTCCGAATGCGGCCTTGTAGCCTGATTATTAGCGAAATAAGCGCCGATTATAGCCACGGCCCGCGGCGTCTGGGCTGCCGTCGCGAGGGTTTACAGCGGCCGCACGGACCGCTATAGTCCGGCCCCATGCGTTTTTCCCCCACCCTTCCCGCGGTCTTGGCGTTCTGGGCCGCCTGCACGTTCACCACCTGCGTTCGGGCGGCCGAAACCCTGCCCGTGCAGGAAGTGCCGCCCCAGCCGGTCAGCTTCATCGACCGGACCGTGGATAACGTGGAGGCTGCCCTGGACCGGGCCCTCGATCTGATCGGCATCAGGTATCGTCGCGGCGGCAGCAATCCCGAAAGCGGATTCGACTGCTCCGGTTTCGTCGGCCACGTGTTCCGGGAGGGCCTCGGCCTCTACCTGCCGCGGTCGGCCCGGGAGATGAGCAAGTCCGGCGACGAGGTCCACAAGGAGGAATTGAAGCCGGGCGACCTGGTGTTCTTCAACACCATGCGACGCACCTTCTCGCACGTCGGCATCTACCTGGGCGACAACCTCTTCGTGCATTCGCCCCGCGTCGGCGGCAAGGTCCGCATCGAGGACCTGCGCGACCGGTACTGGACCCGCCGCTACAACGGCGCCCGCCGCGTCGCCGACTAGGCGGCCCGGCCCCTTCGTCACCCGAACCGCTGTACCGAGCCGCCGCGGGCGGCCCGTCGGCTTTCCGGGATCGACGCGGAATCCCGCCCCCTCAGCGGTTGCCTCCCCGGGCCTGTTCCAGGCGCGCCTTGAGATTCGCCATCGCCAGCGTCGCGGCCTGCTCGCCTTCCAGTACCGCCTTGTGCCTGGCCTGGAAATCCGCTGACGGCAGTTCGGTCGTCTTGGGCCGGATGACCACGTCGGCCTCGGCCAGTTCGTGGCGGGCAATCGTCTGCCCCATGATGGAGAAGGTCTGCAGCAGGACATCCAGGGTCCCCTGGGTCTTGCCGTCCTTCGGCCGGGACGAGATGTCGACGGCAATGACGAAGGTCGCGCCCATGGACCGGGCCGCCCGGGCCGGTACGGGGCTCACGAGACCGCCGTCCACATATTCCCGGTTGTTGATCCGGACCGGCTGGAAGACTCCCGGCACGCTGCTCGAGGCACGCACGGCCATGCCGGTGTTGCCGGTCCGGAAGACCACCTCCTCGCCGGTCTGCAGGTCGGTGGCGACGGCCCCGAAGGTGCGCGCGAGCTTTTCCAGGGGCCGTCCCCCGACCGCCTTGTTCACGAAGTTCTGCAGGGCCTCGCCCTTGATGACGCCCCGGTCCGGCA
>DAOLKI010000221.1:0-5068 GCA_035331665.1 Rhodocyclaceae bacterium | reverse complement strand
TGTCGCCGGTGGGCGCCTACGACGAGGCGACCGACTCGGTGCTGCTGCTGGACGTCGCGAAGTTCAAATACCCACCCGTCTGGATCACGCTGCAGGACCTCTACACGGCGATCCGCACCATGGACCCGGATTCGGGGAAGAGCCGGGGCCTGGTGGCGGTCGAGGGCTGAGGCCGGCGTCCATCGGCGGGCGGATTCCGCCGGCCGCCGGATCTGCCGGCACCTTCAATCCTCGGCCTCGGTGGCCCAAGCCCGGGTGACGGTGCCGTCCGGACCCAGCGCCACGCGGCAGTTGGCCCAGTTGAACGCCCAGCCGGGGAACATGAACACGTGTTCGTTGCTCTCGCGGTTCGCGTAGTGGCGGAGCTTCATGCCGTCCGCCCGGGCGATCGCATCGGCCACCGGCGACGCCGGGGGTATCGCCGCGCAGAACTCCCTGGCCGCCCGTTCGGCGCGACTGTTGAGGTGAAGGCCGATGGCGACGGCGGCGGCGAGCAGCAGCACCAGCCCGACGACCAGCTTGAGCAACGCCCTGGCGATCCGTCGCAATGTCATGGGCATGGCATCGCTTGCGCGTGTCCGGCGACCCCGGTGCCCGCCGGACCCCGGGGCCAGCCGAATCGGTCGAGCAAGGCCGCGAACTCGCCACCCACCGGCGCCGAGATCGTGCACGGCTCGCCGCTCTCCGGGTGCCGGAAGGAGAGTTCCACGCAGGCGAGCAGCAGTCGGTGGCAATCGAACGAGGTCTGGAAGAAGCGGTTGTGCCTGCCTTTCCCGTAGGTGGCGTCGCCGATGATGGGATGCGAGATGTGCTTCAGGTGGCGCCGGAGCTGGTGGCGCCGGCCGGTGACGGGATGCAGGGACAGCAGCGCGTAGCGCGTCGTGGGATAGCGGTCGATCCGGTGGGGCAGGTCCACGGTCCCCAGCCGCCGGTACTCGGTGACGGCGTCCCGCGGTGCCCCGCCGGCCGGACCGTCCCCGTAGCCGTCGTCGACGGCCCGCAGCGGGTGGTCGATGCGGCCGGATTCCGGCGGCCAGCCGCGCACCACGGCGCGGTAGGTCTTGCCCACCTGGCCATTGCGGAATTGCTCGCCGAGTTCTCGCCCGGTTTCCCGGTCCAGGGCGAAGAGCAGGACGCCCGAGGTGCCCTTGTCCAGCCGGTGAACCGGATGGACGTGGCAGCCGAGCTGGTCGCGCAGCGCCTGGACCGCAATGCGCGTTTCGTGGCGGTCGATGTCGCTCCTGTGAACGAGCCAGCCGGACGGCTTGTCGATGGCCACCAGGAATTCGTCTCGATGGAGGATCGTCAGGGAGTTGCGGGGCATGGCCGTGGCCGGCATCGTCGACGGACGGGTCACGCGTCCGGGGCGGATTGGCGGGCCAGGGCCCAGCGGACGTGTTCCCGCACCACGGCGTCGGGGTGGTCGCGGCGGCGTTCCAGGGCCCCGGAGACGGTCGGGTCCCGGGGGGCGTTGCCCAGGCCAACGGCCAGGTTGCGCAGCCAGCGCAGGTGGCCGATGCGCCGGATCGCGCTGCCGGCGAGCTTCGCCTCGAACTCGACCTCGCTCCAGGCGAACAGTTCCGCCAGCGTGGCGGTGTCCAGCCCGTGGCGGACGGCGAAATCCTCCTCACGGGTGAGCGGCGCGAAGCGGTTCCACGGGCAGCAGAGCTGGCAGTCGTCGCAGCCATAGACGCGGTTGCCGACCAGGGGCCGCAGGTCCTCGGGGATGCTGCCCTTCAGCTCGATGGTCAGGTAGGAGATGCAGCGCCGGGCATCGACGCGATACGGCGCCACGATGGCGCCGGTGGGGCAGGCATCCAGGCAGGCCCGGCAGTCGCCACAGTGGTCCGCCTCCGGCGGGTCCGGCGGCAGCGGCAATGACGTGTAGATTTCCCCGAGGAAGAACCAGGAGCCGCCCTCGCGGGAGAGCAGCAGCGTGTGCTTGCCGCGCCAGCCGAGCCCGGCGCGGGCGGCGAGTTCCACCTCCATGACCGGGGCGGAATCGGTGAAGACGCGCTGCGCCACGCCGCCGAAAGCAATGACATCCGGATCGTCGGCGATGCGCCCGGCAAGGCATTGCAGCCGGTTCCTCAGCACCTTGTGGTAGTCGCGGCCCAGGGCGTAGCGGGACACGTACGCGCGCCGCGGGTCGGCCAGGTTGGCCCGCGGGTCGGCGCCCGCCGGGCGGTAATCCATGCGGGCGGCGATCACGGCGCGGGTGCCGGGGAGCAATTCGGCGGGGCGCGCCCGGCGGGCGCCATGGGCGGCCATATAATCCATCTCCCCGTGGCAGCCCGCCGCGAGCCACGCGGCGAGGCCCTCCTCGGCGCCGGGCAGTCCCGCCGGCGCGACGGCCACGGCGGCGAAGCCCAGTTCCCGGCCCCAGGCCTTGATGCGGGCCGTCAAGCCAGACCAGTCGGGGATTTCCGGTTCATGCATGCAATCGATCATACCGCCATCGACCTGCCCGACGAGGCCGCCACCCTGGCCCTCGGGGCGGCCCTGGCCGCCCCGCTGAAAGGCTCGCCGGGGCTCGTCGTCTGGCTGGAAGGCGACCTGGGGGCGGGCAAGACGACCCTGGTCCGCGGCCTGCTGCGGGCCCTCGGCGACACCGGCCCGGTGAAAAGCCCGACCTATACCCTGGTTGAACTTCATGTGATTTCTGCGTTAGACTTGTATCACTTTGATTTTTATAGGTTCAATCAGCCAGAGGAATACCTGGATGCGGGGCTGGACGAATATTTCGCGGGAAATGGCATTTGCATGGTCGAATGGCCGGACCGCGCGCGTCCCTACGTGCCCGATGCGGACCTCGTCATCACGCTGGAATTGTCGGGCGATGGCAGGCGGGCCCGCATCGACGCCCGCACACCGCGGGGGCTGCCATGCTTGACGGCGGCGGCCTCCGTCGCCGGGACTTCCTCCGCGCCGCCGGCGCCGGCCTGATCCTCCTCGTCTCGCGTCCCGGCCAGGCCGGCGCGCCGAG
Source organism: Rhodocyclaceae bacterium (assembly GCA_035331665.1). Taxonomy (GTDB): domain Bacteria; phylum Pseudomonadota; class Gammaproteobacteria; order Burkholderiales; family Rhodocyclaceae; genus JAEUNJ01. The sequence continues at coordinate 2,082 of DAOLKI010000221.1, read as the reverse complement.
CATCCTGGCGGTGCGGGTCTGGCCGGCGCGGGACTACACCCGGGTGACGCTGGAGCACGACCAGCCGCTCAAGTTCAACCACCTGCTGGTCAAGGACCCGGAACGCCTGGTGGTGGATATCGAGGGCGTCGAGTTCAATTCGGTGTTGCAGAGCCTGCCGGGCAAGGTGTCGGAGACGGACCCCAACATCAAGCTGCTGCGGGCCGGCCGCTTCAAGCCGGGCGTGGTGCGCCTGGTCATCGAACTCAAGGGCGAGGTGCGGCCCCAGGTCTTCAGCCTGCCGCCGGTGGGCGAATACGGCCACCGGCTGGTGCTCGACCTATACGCGAAGGAGGAGCCGGATCCTCTGCTGGCCCTGCTGGAGAAGGAAGCCCAGGAGCGGGACGAGCAGGTCCGCCGTGCAGGCCCGAAGGACAGGCCCGGCAAGGATGGCGGGGCGGGGGAGAAGGCGGAGGAGGGCGGTGACACCCTGCGCCTCGTGACCGTCGTCCTGGACCCCGGCCACGGCGGCGAGGATCCCGGCGCCATCGGGCGCGGCGGCAGCCAGGAGAAGGCGGTGACGCTGGCCATCGCCCGCCGGCTCAAGGCGAAGATCGACGCGGTGCCCAACATGCGGTCGGCATTGACGCGCGACGGCGACTACTTCATTCCGCTGCACCAGCGCGTGGCGAAGGCGCGGCGCATCCAGGCGGACCTCTTCGTCTCCGTCCACGCGGACGCCTTCATCAAGCCCACGGCCCGCGGTTCCAGCGTCTTCGTGCTCTCGGAGAACGGCGCCTCCTCGTCGGCGGCGCGCTGGCTGGCCCAGCGGGAGAACGCGGCCGACCTGATCGGCGGGGTGAACCTGGGGGTCAAGGACCCGCACCTGGCCCGCACGCTGCTGGACCTCTCCCAGACCGCGACACTGAACGACAGCCTGAAACTCGGCCGTGCGGTGCTCGGCGAACTGGGCGGCATCAACGCGCTGCACAAGGGCCAGGTGGAGCAGGCGGGCTTCGCCGTGTTGAAGGCGCCGGACATTCCCTCCATCCTCGTCGAGACCGCCTTCATCTCGAATCCCGAGGAAGAGCGCCGGCTGGTGGACGAGGATTACCAGGACCGGATGGCGGACGCGATCCTCAAGGGAATCCGCCGCTATTTCGCCAGGAATCCACCCCTGGCGAAGTCCAGGCTGGCCCGGCTCGACTGATATAATTCGCCGTTTTTTCACGGCTTTTCCCTCTTCCCCATGCTGGTTTTCCGCTCGGTCCCGGAACGGGCCGCGACGCCCACCGTGCTCACCATCGGCAACTACGACGGCCTGCACCTGGGCCATCGCGCCATGCTGGAGCGCCTGACCGCGCGGGCGCGGGAACGCGGCCTGCCGACGGCCGTGATGACCTTCGAGCCCCATCCCCGGGAACTCTTCGCACCCGACCAGGCGCCGGCCCGCCTCACCTCGCTGCGCGAGAAGCTGCTGTTGTTGGAGGGCTGCGGCGTCGAGCGGGCCTACGTGCTGCACTTCACCCGACAGCTGGCCGGCCTGACGGCGGAGCAATTCATCGGCGACGTGCTGGTGCGCGGCCTCGATGCGAAGCACCTGGTGGTCGGCGACGACTTCCGTTTCGGCAAGGGCCGGGCCGGCGATTTCGCGATGCTGGAGCGGGAGGGGGCGCGGCGCGGTTTCGGCGTCGAGGCCATGCACACCGTCGAGGTGGACGGGGAGCGGGTCTCCAGTTCCGCCGTGCGCGAGGCGCTGGCCGGCGGCCATCTGGAACACGCCGGTCGCCTGCTGGGCCGCCCCTACAGCATCTCCGGCCGGGTGATCCACGGCCTCAAGGTGGGCCGGAGGCTGGGTTTCCCGACAGCCAACGTGCAGTTGAAGCGCAAGCGCGTGGCCCTGTCCGGCGTCTTCGCCGTGACGGTTTCCGGCATCGACAAGCGGCACCTGCCCGGCGCGGCGAGCCTGGGCGTGCGGCCGACCCTGGCCCAGGGTCTGAAGCCGATGCTGGAAGTGCATCTGCTGGACTTCGACCGCAACCTCTACGGTTCCCACGTGACCGTGCATTTCCTGCACAAGCTGCGCGACGAGGCCAAGTACGA
>DAOLKI010000220.1:0-5074 GCA_035331665.1 Rhodocyclaceae bacterium | reverse complement strand
CACCAGCGTGGTCGCCTTCATCGGGATTCTCTTCATGGTTTCGCTCCCAGTAATTGATGAGACTCGCAACGACCGCCCGGGAACGAGCCCCTGCGGCGGTTTGTCGCATCATCGCGCCGCGCGGCGGCGGGCGCCATCCGGCGAAGGCTGATTTGCGCCTAGGAAAAGCGGCAGCGGGGGTAGGAAAATTCCTATGCCGGGCCGCGAAATCGCGCCTGTGTGCCCGGCTCCTCGTTCAGCAGTCCGTGGCGCAGTGCGTACTGGACCAGTTCCGAGGCGTTCGCGAAGCCCATCTTCTCCATCAGATGGGCCTTGTGGGTACTCACCGTCTTGACGCTGAGATTCAGCCGGTGACCGATCTCGGTCACGCCCAGGCCCCGGGCCAGGTCCTGGAAGACTTCGTATTCCCGGTCGGAAAGCCGAGTATGGGGCAACGCGTCCGGGTCCCCGCCATGCACCCCCTCCACAGCCAGCCTTTCGGCGACCGCCGGCGTGATGTACAGGCCGCCACCCGCCACCTTGCGGATGGCCTCCTCGAGCTGGGTCTCGGCATTGTCCTTGCAGAGGTAGCCCGAGGCTCCGGCCCGCAGGGCACGCACGGCATAGATGTCCTCCTTGTGCATGCTGAGGATCAGCACCGGCAGCCTGGGAAATTCCTCCTTGATCTGGCGGATCAGTTCGATGCCGCTCTTCCCGGGCATGGACATGTCCAGGACCACGATGTCCCAGGCCTCGGCCCGTATCAGTGCGACGGCATCGGGTCCGTTGCCCGCTTCCCCGGCCACCACGATGTCGTCGGCGCCCGACAGCAGGTGCTTCAGGCCGGCCCGGAGGATGGCGTGGTCGTCCACGATGAGCATGCGGATCATGCGGGTTTCTCCAGGGGAAGACGGGCCCGGATGCGGGTGCCGTGTCCCGGTTTGCTTTCGATGGTCACATCGCCGCCCAAGGCCTTGGCGCGCTCGCGCATGCCCAGGAGCCCGTGGGTCCGCCGGCCCGCTTCCTCGACGAAGCCGACGCCGTCGTCTCGGACCTCCACGGCGAGCACGGCCGTTTCCTGGACGATGGAGACCCACGCATTCCGGGCGCCGGCATGGCGCGCCACGTTGGTCAACGCCTCCTGGACGATGCGGAAGGCCGCCGTGGCCACCCGGTCGTTCACCTCGAACTCCTCCCGGTCCAGGGCAAGGCGGCAGGGCACGCCGGTACGCTCCGAGAACTGTCCCGCATGGTGCTCGACGGCCGCCGCCAGACCGAGGGCGTCGAGCATGGACGGTCGCAAATCGTCGCAGATGCGGCGCAGGACCACGACGCTCTGTTCGACGAGCTTCAGCGCCTGACCGATCCTTTCCGGCACCTCAGGCCCGAGATCGGCACAACGGGCACGCAGCCATCCGAGGTCCAGCCTGAGGGCGGTCAGGGATTGGCCCAGTTCGTCGTGCAGTTCCCGGGCGATCCGCGTGCGCTCGTCCTCGCGGACGGATTGCAGGAACTCGGCGAGTTGGCGCAGCCTTTCCTCGGACACCCGCAGTTCCCGTTCCGAAGCCTCGATGCGCAGGGTGCGTTCCCGTACCCGTGCTTCCAGGGACACGCGCAGCCTGTGAAGCTCCACGTGGGTTCGCACCCGGGCCAGAACCTCTTCGGCCTGATACGGTTTGGCAATGTAATCCACGGCGCCTGCCGCGAATCCGCGCACCTTGTCCTCGGCATCGCGCAACGCCGAAAGAAATATCACCGGCACGTCGCGGGTGCGCGGATCCTCCTTCAGCCGCCGGCACACCTCGTAGCCATCGATGCCGGGCATGCGCACGTCCAGCAGCACCAGGTCGGGGGGCTCCGCCCGGGCGGACTGCAGTGCCATCCGGCCTTCCGGCGCCTGGCGGACGAGATAGCCGGCGCCGCGCAGCAGGTCACCCAGCAGCTGCAGGGATGCAGGCGTGTCCTCGACGACGAGGATCTCGCCGCGCCGGGTGGCCCGCTCATCCATGGACGGCATGCGTCGGCCCTTGCGCGGCCGGCGTCTCCTCGGAGTCGGCCAGGCCGAGGACGCGCCACAGATAGACGTAGTCCATCTCGGCCGCGGCGTGGCGCAGGCGATCGGCCAGCTGCGGATTCCCGCCCGCCAGGGCCTCCAGGGCCGCCGCGATCCTCTCCGGATCCAGGCTCAGCGCGGCGCTGCGCAGGCGGTCCCGCGCCGACTCTTCGACGCCCGCCAGGGCATGGGCATCGGCGGCCCAGCCGTCCGCGCAACCGGCAGCCCCGGCCGCGGCCTTCGCGACGGGTTCGTAGCGCAATTCCAGGCCCAGTTGCGTCGCCACCTCGGCCAGCAGGTCCGCTTCCCGGAACGGTTTGGCCAGGAAGGCATCGGCTCCGGATGCCAGCGCCCGCGCGCGGCTGTCGTCGAGGACGTGGGCCGTCAGCACGACGATGCGCGGTTGCCGCAGGGCCGCGTTCGCGCGAATGCGGCGGGTTGCCTCCAGCCCGTCCACGCCGGGGAGACGCCAGTCCATCAGAATCAGGTCGGGGCCGAGGAACGCCGCGGCCGCTTCCGCCTCATGGCCGCCGGAACGCTCGTGGACCTCGAATCCGAGGGGCTCGAGCAGCGAGCGCAGCAGCAGGCGGGATTCCCGTTGGTCGTCGACCACCAGAATGCGGCGCGCCCCGGCGTCTCCCGAGATGCCGACGACATGGTGCGCCGCCCCCTCCCAGTCGTTGCGCGGCCCCAGGGGCACAACGAGGGAGAACCGGAACTCCGATCCCCGGCCCGGTTCGGAATCGACCTCCAGCCGCCCGCCCATCATCTCCACGTACTGCCGGCTGATGGTCAGGCCGAGCCCCGTGCCGCCGGGGTGCGCCCGGTACTCGGCCTGCTCGAAGGGACGGAATATTCGTGCGACATCCTCTGCCGCGATGCCGATGCCAGTGTCCCGCACCGCAAGGTCCAGACGGACGCGTCCGTCGCCGGCCGGCACGGCCTTGGCATGCAACACCACGTCGCCGGCCGGCGTGAACTTGACGGCATTGGACAGGAGATTGAGCAGGACCTGGCGCAGCTTGACCGTGTCCACCAGGATGCCCGCGGGCAGGTTCTCCGATGCGAAACGGATGTCCAGGCCACCCTGCTCCGCCCTCACCCGCATCATCTCGACCACGTCGCGGGCCAGGGCATGCGGGTCGCACTCGTCGGCGGAGACCACCGTCTTTCCCGACTCGATCTTCGACAACTCGAGCACGTCGTTGATCAGGGTGAGCAGGTGGTTTCCCGAATTGCCGATGATTTCCAGGTTGCGGCGCTGGACCGGGGTCAACCCCGCATCCTTTTCCATCAATTGCGAAAAACCTATGACGGCATTGAGCGGCGTGCGCAGCTCGTGGCTCATGTTGGCGAGGAAGATCGACTTGGCACGGCTCGCCGATTCGGCCTGGTCCCGGGCGACGGTCAATTCCTCGGTCCGTTGCCGCACCAGATCCTCCAGGTGTTCCCGGTGGCGCTGCAGTTCCGCCTCGCTGCGCTTGCGTTCGGTGATGTCGGAAAAGATCGATACGAAACGGACGATGCGCCCGTCCGCGTCGCGCAGCGCCTGCACCGAGATCTCCTCCGGAAAGACCTCGCCGTCCTTGCGCCGGTTCCAGAGCTCGCCGCGCCAACGTCCCGTGGTCGTGAGCTCCTGCCAGAAGCGCCGGTAGAAGGACTCGCCGTGGCGCCCGGATTTCAGGATGCGCGGATTTCGGCCGATTGCCTCGTCGCGCGAGTACCCGTAGATGCGGCAGAAGGCGTCGTTCACCCACAGGATGGACCCCTGGGCGTCCGTGATGATGGCGCCCTCCGCCATGGCCGAGAAGGCAGCGGCGTTCTCGCGCCGCTCCTCCTCGCGCGCCTCCCGCGCCCCGGCGACCCGACGGGCATAGAACCAGTAGGCGTAGATGGTGAAGAGGCCGAACAGCCAGATGCCGGAATGCCAGTACTGGATGGTGCGCCAGGTCGGCTCCTGGGCCGTCCGGTAGGCGTTGAGATCCACCGAGATCGCCGCCCCGCCGCGCAGACCGCCGACCGGGACGAGGGTATCCCGATGGCATTCCAGGCATTCCTTCTCCATGCGCATGGGGATCATGACGCGCATCAGTCCGTGGCCCCCTTTCTTCGGCATGGCCTCGGTGACCATCTCCGACCCGTTCTTCAGGGCATCGAGGGCCCTGGTTTCCCAGTCGTCCGGCGCATTGGCCAGATTGCGCAACTGCTGGGAAGTCAGGCGTTCGCGCAGGCCGTACTCCTTGTTGCTGACTTCCTGGATCGCGAGAAGCAGGTGGATGGGCGTGACCGAGACGAGCTTCACCGCCTCTCCGTTGCTGCGCGTCGCATGGACCCGTTCCTGCTCGTCCAGGGATTCCGCGGACCCCATGCGCCGCTCGTCGATGAACACGCCACCGACGACGCTGGCCCATTTGCGGATGGCCATGTCCTTGCGCAGGTTGGCCACCGCGTCGATGCGCGCCAGGGATTCGGCCGTGCGGTCCAGTTGTTCGCGCTGGGCCCACAGGGAAGCGAGGACGAGGACGGTCCACACCAGCGCCGCCACGACGGCGGTGGCGCTGCCCATCACCATGAACGGGCGATTGCCTTTTCCCTCCATTCCTTCCTTCCGGGCCCGGGAACCGCCCCGGCACATGGGTTGAGCTTAGCTCGGAACGGGCGGAGCCGCCATGGGACGGATCAACCTGGAAGAAGCCGTTCCTCCGCGCAGCCGCAGAGAACACTGCGGATAATCAGGTCCTTGCCGGCTTCCGGGCGTATGTCCGACGCGGGAGCCGGGCGCGTCCCGCAACTCCTCGATGCACTGCCTTACTCCGCGCCCTTGTGTCGCCGTGCCGAGGTCATCAGAATCAACGACCTTCCGTTGCCGCCTCCGTCGGCGCCGCGGCCGGCGCCCGGGCCCGTCGTCGGGCGTTGCGCGCGGCGCCCAAAGAAAACGGGGGACGGATCGCTCCGTCCCCCGCGTATTGCCGAACTTCAGGCGCGCTTACTTGACCTTCTTGGCGCCGTTCTGTTCGAGGTAGGTCTTGGCGCGCAGGCCGA
>DAOLKI010000219.1:0-5078 GCA_035331665.1 Rhodocyclaceae bacterium | reverse complement strand
TCCTGCATGCCGAAGCGCTCGCCGCTGGCGGCCACCGCCATCAGGCGCAGGGCGCCGTTGAAGTCCGGCACCGGCAGGCTGACTTCCGCCTCGCCGTTGCCATCCAAGGCCACCGGGCCGCTGAACAGATCCACCAGGCGCACCTTCTTCGGCAGGCTCTTGGTGGGCTTGGGCGCGGCGTCGCCGCCCCACTTGAGCTTGCCCTTCTGGCCGGCCATGCTCTCGATCAGGCGGCCGTAGACGTCGTAGAGGTCGTGCCCGTAGCGCAGCTTCGCGAAGAAGAAGCCGTGCGGGTCCGGGCTCTTGAAGCTGGTGATGTTGAGGATGCCGACATCGACGGCGGAGAGGGTGACCATGGCCTGCTGGCCCTTGGCGTCGGGCACCCTGATCTTCACCTTCAGCGGCTGGTCGGGTGCCATCTTCTTCGGCGCCTCCATGGCCACGGCGAGCTTGCGGTTGCCCCGTTCGAGGGGCAGGTAGGCGAGGCCGAGGGCGCGGGCGGGCGTCACGCCGGCGCCACCCTTCTCCCCGGCGCTGCCCGGGCGCAGGACCATGGCGGTGACATAGAGGTCGTGGCGCTTCCACTAGGCGGCCAGGGGGATGTCGAGGGTGGTGCCGTCCGCCGGGATGCTCACGCGGCGCGACCAGAGCAGCCGGTCGCCTTCCACCGTCACCAGCGCCTCGCCGGCGTGGGGCGGGGTGAGGGTCAGCTTCGCGGTCTCGCCGTCGGCGTAGGCCGGCTTGTCGAGCTTGAGGGCCACCCGGTCCGGGCGCACGCCCTGGGTTTCGTCGTCCCTGGCAAACCATCCGGCATAGAAGCGGTAGCGCGCGACGAGCTTCGTTTCCGGGTTCAGCACCTCGACGCGGTAGCGGCCGTACTTCACCGGCACCAGCAGCTTGCCGCGGCTGCCCGCGGGCACCGAGACCTGTGTCGTGGCGACCAGTTCGTCGGTTTCGTCGTAGCCGGAATGCCAGCCGCGCTGGTCGTCGAAGCGCCAGTACCAGTTGCGGTTCTCGCGGAAGATGCGCACCGGCAGGGCAGTGCCGGCCTTGAGGTTTCCGGCGGCATCGGCCACCGCCACCTCGAACTCGGCGTTGGAGCCTTCGCGGGCATAGGCGCCCAGGAACATGGGGCGCAGGCCGACCAGCACCGGGGCGGGCCACCAGGTGCGCTCGATGCTGCGCACCACGGGACGGCCGCCGCTCTCCAGCAGGCTCAGGGTGGCGCGCACGGTGAAGGGCGAGCGGCGCTTCTTCACCGGCGACAGGTCGACGCTGACGCCGGCCTTGCCGGCGTCATCCAGTTCGGCGGCCTCGAGCTCGGTGCGGGAGCGGACGTTGTCCTCGTCGGCATCGCCGAAGACGAAGCCCGGCAGCTTCTTCTCCAGCGGGTTCCTGTTGCGCTCGGTGTTCACCACGCCCAGCAGCTTGTTGCCGGCGGCGGGCGCGCCGTAGAGATAGGCGCCGGCGACGGCGATCGGCCAGGCGCCTTCGGCTCCCAGTTGCTGGGCCTCGGTGGCAAGGTCCAGCTTCATGCGCTCGGGCAGGAACTCCTCGACGCCGATGCGCATGACGGTGCCGGCAACCTTGGCGGCGGGATCGGCGCGCAGTTCCAGGTTCCAGAAGCCGGTGGCGGCATCGGCCGGCAGCTCTATGGGCTTGCGGTAGTAGCCGGCGAACTTCTCTTCCGGCGACCAGGTGGCCGTCCATTGGGCCTTGCCGTCGGGCCGGCGCAGGATGGCCTGCACGGGCTGGGGCGGCACCGGGCGGCCGTCGGCGTCGCGCGCCATGACGGATACATCGAATTTCTCGCCGGGCCGGTAGAGGTTGCGGCCGCTCCAGGCGAAGAGCCGCACGGGCGCCGAGGTGAGGCCGCCCACGTCGAACTCGGCCAGGTCCAGGGCCGGCTCCTTGAGGGCGATCAGGGAGAGCTGCTCGCCCTTCCTCGCGACGACGACCTTGGCATCCTTGGGCCGCTCGGCGAAGCCGGCGCGGCCCTCGCCATCCGTCTCGGCCCGGCCGAGGATCTTGCCCTCGGCGCCGAGCCAGGTGATCTCGACGCCCGGGACGCCCTTGCCGCTGGTGAGCGAGCTGACGAAGGCATCGGCGCCCTTGCCGGCGTATTGCCGCACGTGCAGGCCCAGGTCGCTGACGTAGTAGTAGGTGGTCTGGAATTCGCCGCGGAAGCGGTTGGGCTGGGACATCACGGCGATGTAGACGCCGGGCTCCTTCAGGGCCGGGACGTTTTCCACCGGTATGAAGGTGACGCTGCGCCGGTTGGCCTTCTGCTCGGTCAGGAAGCGGCCGACGAAGGCGCTGGTGGTGAGCTTGTTGAACTGGTCCAGGGTCCAGGTATCGACGGCGCCCTGCAGGCGGGTGCCGCGGTCGTAGTAGTAGTAATGGCCTTCCTCGTCGTCGCCTTCCGCCGGCTCGCCCTGGGCCTGCCGCGACTTGGGCGCACCGGCAATGACCCGTTCGAGGAACCTGGGCAGGGCCTCGGGCTTGACCTTGAGGAACTGGATGTCCACCTCCGGCACGTTCACGGTGGTCACCGGCAGGCCGCCGTTCTGGGCGGCGGGCAGCACCATGCCCCGGCTGGCGAAATAGAAGGCCGGCGCGACGGCGGCGGTGCGGATCGAGAAGCGCTGCTCCTCGCCGGCCAGCTTGGCGCCGCTCTTCGCCAGCACGCCGGGCAGCACGCGCACGACATAGCGGGCGCTGGGCTTGATGTGCGGGAAGAAGGCCAGGCGCGGGTTTTCTCCGACGACCCAGGCGCCGGAAACGGGCTTGCCCTCGTCGAGCTTCGTGTCCGCCGGATCGCGGCTGACGCCGGTGGCCAGCCGGGCATCGGATCCGCCGGCGCCGTCCTCGCCCACTTCGCCCTCCTCGCCTTCGCCGTCGTCGGAACGGACGTGCGCCTTCTTCTGTTCCGGCCCCGGGGGCATCTCGAGCACCTGCAGGAAGGGCCCCAGATCGGCCTTGGCGTCCAGCGGCAGGCTGAAGGAGAGGGCCAGGGCGGGCGAACCGTCCAGTTCCCGGTGGGCGGCATCGGCCACCTCGAAGGCGACGCCTTCGCTGGAGAGTTCTCCCGGGCTTCCGGACGACGGCAGCCGGTCGGCCACGAACCACGCCGCGAGGCCCGCGGCCAGCAGCGCCACGACGGCGACGACGGGGGCCACGCCCCGATGCTTGTTCCGGAAAGTGAAGTCCATGGGTGCTCCGCGGGAGGAAAAATGCGCACGGGATTCTAGCCCGCCCCCGGCGAATCCGGGGAGAATCGCGGCGGCGTCCACGGGTGGCGACCGACCGGACGGATCGGCGGGCAGGATTGACGGATCCACCGGGGCTGGCATACTTCGGTCCGTGAACGCGAGAACCCGGCCCTCCGACCCCCTGCTGCGCCGACGCCGTACGGAACATCGTCCGGCGGTGCCGCGCCCCCTCGCCCAGGGTCTGTTCTCATTCAGTCGGCGGGTGCGTTGCCGTCAAATGCGGATGATCGCGCGAAGCGAGGCGAAGTGAAGGGTGGGCCCCCTTCGCAAGACTCGCGACAAAACGAGCGCCGCATTTGACGACAACCCGAAGGGCTGGGTCCTGGCGGGTCGAAGGCCGGCGTTGCTCCCTCCTCATGTGGAACAACCACATCGCGTCGGTCGCGCCTGGGCCTGCCACCCGCCAGGGCCCAGCGCACGCGTCGCCTGAATGAGAACAGACCCTCAGTCCCCGCTCCGTTTCATCCGTATCGACCCCGAGGCCACGGCAAGCACCGTGGCCTTTGCGTTTTTCATGTCCCCAGGAGATGTCCATGCCCGCCCCCGCCAACGTCCCCATGCCCGACACCGATGCCCTGATGTGGATCACCGCCCGCCCGGACCTGGTCTTCGTGGAAGGCCGCGGGTCCTGGCTGACGGACCACCGGGGCAAGCGCTACCTGGATTTCGTCCAGGGCTGGGCGGTGAATTGCCTGGGCCACTGCCCGCCGGCCGTCGCCCGGGCCCTGGCGGACCAGGCGCAGCGGCTGATCAATCCCAGTCCCGCCTTTTTCAACGCGCCCGCCGCGAAACTCGCGCGGCGGCTCGTGGAAGTGTCCGGCTTCGACCGGGTGTTCTTCGCCAACAGCGGCGCCGAGGCCAACGAAGGCGCCATCAAGCTGGCCCGCAAGTGGGGCCGCCTCCACCGGGGCGGCGCCTACGAGATCATCACCTTCGAAAACGGCTTCCACGGCCGCACGCTGGCCACCATGTCCGCCTCCGGCAAGCCGGGCTGGGACCGGCTCTTCGCGCCCCAGGTGCCCGGCTTCCCGAAGGCGCGGTACAACGACCTCGCGTCGGTGCAGGCCCTGATCGGGCGGGACACCGTGGCCGTCATGCTGGAACCCGTCCAGGGCGAGGCCGGCGTCATACCGGCCGAGCCCGGCTTCCTGCGCGCGCTGCGGGATCTGACCCGGCAGCGGGGTCTGCTGCTCGTTGTGGACGAGGTGCAGACGGGCATGGGGCGGACCGGCCGCCTTTTCGCCCACCAGGGGGCCGGCATCGAGCCCGACGTCATGTCCCTGGGCAAGGGCATCGGCGGCGGTGTGCCGCTGGCCGCCCTGCTCGCCCGGGAGGAGGTCTGCTGCTTCGAGGCGGGCGACCAGGGCGGCACCTACAACGGCAGTCCGCTGATGGCGGCGGCGGGCCTGGCGGTGCTGGAGACCATCCTGGTCCCCGGCTTCCTGGACCGGGTGGTCGCCGCGGGGCAGCATCTGGCCGCGGGTCTCGCCGCCCTCTCGGACCGCCTTGGCCTGGCCGGCGAGCGAGGCGCCGGATTGCTGCGGGCCCTGGTGTTGCCGGAACCCGTCGCACCGGCGGTCGTGGATATCGCCCGGCAACTGTCGCCGGAGGGCCTGCTGGTCAACGCGCCGCGCCCCAACCTGCTGCGCTTCATGCCGGCCCTGGACATTGCCGACGCGGAGGTGGACAGGATGCTCGCGATGCTGGAGGAGGCCCTGCGGGCGGGCGGCCGGACGTGACGCGGAGGCCACCGTCCACATTGTCGCCGGCGCGACAGTCGCCCGCAGGGGGCCGTGTAAAATCCGC